>JAHFER010000290.1 GCA_023248365.1 Nitrospirota bacterium | reverse complement strand
TCAGGATATAGTGTACCCTGTGCAAGGAATTTAACATTGCCAAGCTTCTTTGCCTCCCTGTCAAATACCCTTATGAATTCCTTCCCTATAATCTTTCTCTTCTTTTCAGGATCTGTTACCCCTTCAAGTTTTTTTAAGAATGACTTTGATGCATCTACATAACGGAGATTCAAATGCAGAATTTCACTGAGTATCTTTACAACCTTCTCAGCCTCACCCTTCCTGAGTAATCCATTATTTACAAATATGCTTGTAAGCTGTCCGCCTACTGCACGGCTCACAAGTGTGGCAACTACAGTAGAATCCACACCACCGCTGAGGGCGCAAATAACCTTCCCCCTGCCTATGGTCTTTTTGATATTTTCTATGGAATAATCCATAAAGGACTTCATAGTCCATGAGGAAGAACAACCGCACACAGAATATATAAAGTTTTGGAGTATCTGAACACCTTTTGGCGTATGAGCCACTTCCGGATGAAACTGGAGGCCATAAAACTTCTTCCCTGAATTGCCCATTGCCGCAACAGGTGCATTTGATGTATGTCCGATAGCTGTAAAACCGTCAGGCATAACATCTATCTTATCCCCGTGACTCATCCATACAACAGTGTCTTTCCCAAGTCCTTTCAGGACACCGGATTTATTATCAATAAATAAATCAGACTTTCCGTATTCCCTCTTCTGTGCCCTGGCAACCCTGCCTCCGAAGAGATGGGTCATAAGCTGCATCCCATAGCATATGCCAAGTATTGGAACACCAAGATCAAATACCTTCTTTGAGCATACAGGCGCGCCTTCCTGATATACGCTTGCTGGTCCGCCTGAGAGAATAATCCCCTTAGGACGAAATTTCTTTATCCTGTCAATCGTCACATTAAAAGGCATTATCTCAGAATAGACCTTTGCCTCCCTTATACGCCTCGCTATGAGCTGTGTGTATTGTGAACCGAAATCAAGGACTAATATTTTTTCTGTATGCATGTCTTGCATAGTCTTACTAAACTTCCCCTTCCAAATGATAATTAGGCGCTTCCTTTGTAATAATAACATCATGCACGTGCCCCTCTCTGTATCCTGCAGAGGTAACCCGTATGAACCGTGCCTTATCTTTCATCTCCTGGACATTACTGCAACCAGAGTAACCCATCCCGGACCGTAGCCCTCCGACGAGCTGATAGAGGACAGCAGAAAGTGTGCCTTTAAATGGGACCCTCCCCTCGATACCCTCCGGAACGAGTTTCTTCTCATTTTTCTCACCTTCCTGGAAATATCTGTCCCTGCCACCCCGCTCCATTGCGCCTAACGACCCCATCCCACGATATACCTTATAACTTCTGCCCTGCAACAACACCACCTCGCCAGGGCTTTCCTCGGTTCCGGCAAAGAGCCCGCCTATCATCACTACATCTGCGCCTGCGGCAATTGCCTTTGATATATCACCTGAATATTTTATACCGCCGTCAGCAATAACAGGTATATCATGCTGCTTTGCCACCTCAGAACACCTTGCTATTGCCGTAAGCTGGGGCATCCCCGCGCCTGAGACAACCCTTGTTGTACATATCGAACCCGGGCCAACACCTATTTTTATTCCATCCACCCCGGCACTTATAAGATCCCTTGCCGCATCTGCTGTGGCAATATTACCGGCTACAATATTCAGATCCGTATATGTCTTTTTAATATACTCAACCATCTCCAGCACCCTGTAGGAATGACCGTGTGCAGTATCAACCACAACAACATCAACACCGGCATTTACAAGGGCCTCAACCCTCTTTCTCTCCTCATCACCAACACCCACAGCAGCCCCCACCCTCAACCTGCCCATAGGATCAGAGCATGTGTTGGGATACTGAATCTTCTTTTCAATATCCTTTATTGTGATAAGGCCTTTAAGATTATAATTCTCATCTACCACCGGCAGTTTCTCTATCCTGTTTTTCTGTAGTATCTCCTTTGCTTCTTCAAGAGTAGTCCCTACAGCAACAGTAATCAGATTTTCCTTAGTCATAATCTCTGAGACCTTAAGCTCAAGCCGTTTCTCAAACCGGATGTCTCTGTTAGTAAGTATTCCAACCAATTTCCCTGCTTCAGTCACAGGAATTCCTGAAATCCTGAAGCTCTTCATTATATCCAGTGCCTCATATAACTTTTTATCAGGAGAGATTGTAATCGGCCGCATTATCATGCCGCTCTCTGACTTCTTCACCAACTCTACTTCCAATGCCTGTTTATCAGGAGGCAGGGCACGGTGAATAATCCCCATCCCGCCTTCCCTTGCCATTGCAATTGCAAGTCTGGCCTCAGTTACCGTATCCATCGCTGCGCTTACAATAGGTATATTCAGCTTGATATTTTTCGTAAAACGTGTACCCGGATCAACATCTTTTGGATGGATGTCCGCTCTCATTGGTATAAGTATTACATCATCAAACGTCAATCCCTCTTCCATGTCATTATTTAACATAAATTAAAGCCTCCGGAACTACTTATAAACAGACTGATTTATCTTGTTACGACAGGAAATGATGTTAACAGATTAGCAAGAAGGCAGTCAAGTATATTAGTGTTGGCTGAATGCCATTCAGCAGATTTACCCTCAGGCAAAACTTCTGCTAATACTTTATCAATGCCATCCTGTTCCACAATCGCTTCAGCGGTAGTTATTAAATAAAGTAATAGACATAATCACCGGATGAGTTTTATAATTTAACACAGAAAAAGTGGGGAATAAAACTGAAACTACTTGGGCGCAACCAACTTGAGCTGCACATGAATGCCGCAAGGGGACAAAGGGGGATTTGAAAGGAGACAGTCTTATGGCAATAGATCCAGTCTGCAAGATGAAGGTAATTGAAGAAAAGGCAGCAGCTAAAACAGATTATAAAGGAAATACTTACTACTTCTGCGCAAAGATTTGTAAGGAAAAGTTTGAAAAGGAACCTGAGAAGTATTTACAGAAGTAATTATCTAA
>JAHFER010000289.1 GCA_023248365.1 Nitrospirota bacterium | reverse complement strand
TCATTGTTCTCTTTCAGCGCATCTTCTATCCGCTTGTGTTCCGTGATATTTGCCAGCACGCCGTAAAAACCGATAATCTGTCCTTCCTTCAAGACCGGCCTATTGTTAACGTGTACCCACATTATCTCTCCTGATTTATTCCTGACGCGAATATCAAAGGGCTCGCCAATTCCTGAAAGATGCTTCTGAAAATAATCACTGGCTTTCAAAAGATCGCCGGGATAAACAAATTCAGAGAAATGGCGGCCAATGATTTCAGGCACACTATATCCGCTATGTCGCTCTATAACAGGGCTCATATAGGTTATCACCCCGTCCTTATCCGCATAATATATAACCTCATTTATACTCTCCACCAGATCGCGGTATTTCTTTTCCGATGCCTGCAAAACCTCGTCCACCCTCATGCGCTCAATTTCCCACCACTCTGATTCGGCAATTTTTTGGCGCAACGTTAATAGTTCCAATATGAGCTGCTCTTTTGTTTTATCTTTATCTTTCATGGTTAACTATTTTGACAGGACAGCAATGTATGAGTTGCTAAAGTTCAGAAGCCTTTGAATATTTAATTTAACTTTTGCAGACCAACCATAGAACTTCCCCTGAGGATTTGTCACCTACGCTTCCGGTCCATGATAATCGCGTATTACCGGTAAAAACTTAACCCCTACAGAATGAAAATTATAGACACTGTCTTTGCGCCACTTCACGATGCCAGCTTTTTGTTCAATGCCGGAATTAAATCTTAGAACATGTCCTTTCTCAACAGGATAATCTGTAATCATGCAGAGTTCGTTCTGAGAAATAGTTAAGATGATTCCTATTAGATCCAATCTTTTAAAACTTCCAGATTCAAGAACATTGACTGAATAGCTAATTGTCCCATCATTAGGGTTTCTTTTGGACTGTCTTTTCTCATCTGACATCAAATCCCTTCCTTCTATCTCTTTTAACGAAATAATCGATTCAGTGCTATTGCTTCGAGAAACATAGTTAGATGAGCAATTTTAATGAGTAAGGAGTTGAAAAGGGAATCGGGTATTCCCTGAAATTATTATCGGGAATTCCCCGATACAATCTTATGGTTGAGGGATTTAATATATAAAGTGGCTTTCTGTAAAAGTTCTGAGGCGTTTGCAATATTGAGTTTAATTTTGATGTTATGCTGGTAGGTCTCGATAGTTTTTATACTCAGGTTGAAAACATCTGCGACCTGTTTGGTTTTCAGTCCCTCACCGATGAGCTCAAAAACCTCCAGTTCCCGGTCGCTTAAACACCCGAGGATATCGGTTTCACCCCTGGATTGGAGCGCGGCGCCCTTTTTCGCTATCAACTTTGCTGCCATTTCGGGACTCACAAACACCTGCCCTGACAGGATCGTGCGTATCGCCTTTATAAGGGTCTCGGTGCCCTCCTTCTTCATGACATACCCGTTGGCGCCTGCACGGATGGCACGCTCGGCGTAATGAGACTCGTCATGCATCGAAAGCACCAGGATAGGAAGTGAAGGAAGTATCTTTTTGATCTTCTTGATTAGTTCTATTCCGTTGATGTCCTTCAGTGACAGGTCAATGATAGCAAAGTCAGGTCGCATACGTTCAATATTTGCTATTGCATGTTGGTAATCATCGACTCCGCAGCATACCCTGAGATCGGGCTCTGCATTAACAAGCTGGGTTATCCCGTAACGGACAAAAGGATGGTCATCTACAACGATAATCCGGATTTTGTCTTTCTCCAGTTCTTTCATTGTTGCTCCAGATGCAACAGTCAGGCATTTATTGTCTGATAGAACAGGTAACCGATGTCTTTCTGTCCTTTCCCGATCTTATGTCAAGTGATGCCCCTATGATGCCGGCCCTGTATTTCATGGTTCTGAGCCCCATGCCCTTATTATAGTTGACTCCGTCAATAAAACCAATGCCATCGTCCTCTATGGCAAGAATTATGGTGTCATCGGAATGCAGGATAAGAGAGATGTTTTGCGCCTTGCCATGCTTAACGGCGTTTGTGACAGCCTCACACGCGATGAAATACAAATGCTCGGCTATGATCCTGTTCCGGATTGGAATATTGATAAAAGGAGTAAACGTGCACTTAATCTTATAAATATCCTCAATGTTAATTGCAAGTTGGGTTAGCGCCCCTTCGATTCCGATGTTTTCAACTTCCAAAGGACTGAGCCCCGTCGAAATATCTTTCAACCGTCCTATCGCTTCGTTAAGGATCTCTTTTATTTTTTTTATATCTTTGTGTTCAGGAATCTGCTTTTCATAGAGCCTCTGTTCAGTTGCCTTACACACGAAAGCCATGCCTGTAAGGATTTGTCCCAGCCCATCGTGCAATTCATGCCCTACTCTACGCCGCTCCCGCGAGATGATTTCAGCTATCTCCCTCTCAAGGCGTCTCTGTTCCGTAATATCCCTGCAGATCCCCCTGTAGGCAATGACCCTGCCTTCTTCGTCACGAGCCGCTGTTGCAGTAATAAGGACAATTATTTTCTCATTGTCTCTCCTTTTAAAAGCCGCTTCATAGTCTTTAACAAAACCAAATTTATCCAATTCTACCAGTAATTTTTTTCTTTCTTCAGGATTGACATAGACATCCCGGGATGGATCAAGTCGTAATACATCGAGCTTTGTGGAGTATCCGAGCATTTCAATCCCAGCCCGGTTTATGTCAATAATTCCCCCTTCAGTGGTAACCATAAAAATAGTATCCTTCGATTCCTCGAAAAGTGTTCGGTATCTTTTCTCAGAGAGTCGAAGACTTTCCTCAGCTAGCTTTTGCTCGGTGATGTCTCGAAGGAACGCCATAAAACGTCCGCCTTCAAGGGGCATATAGTTGGTGCTGACCTCAATGTCAACAATACTGCCGTCTTTGCGCCTGTGTCTGGTTTCGAAGCGGCCCCAGCCAACCTCTTTTAAACGCTTTAGATGTTGAGCAGTTTCCTCCGGTTTTTCCAGTGCTTCAACATCCTGT
>JAHFER010000288.1 GCA_023248365.1 Nitrospirota bacterium | reverse complement strand
TTACACTATCTGTCATTCCTACGAAAGTGGGAATCCAGAACCATGACATAGCGCTGGATTCCCGTTTTCACGGGAATGACAACATTGCCTAACTCATCATTCGTCTAAACCTCTCAAACAAATACCACGAATCATGCGGACCAGGAGAGGATTCAGGGTGATATTGAATAGAAAAAATCGGATGCCTCTTGTGACGCATCCCTTCTACTGTATTGTCGCTCAAATTTATATGTGTAAGCTCAACATCACTTCCAATGGAATCTAAGTCTAATGCAAAGTTGTGATTCTGTGCGGTTATCTCTACCTTCCTTGTTGAGAGATCCATCACAGGCTGATTCCCGCCATGATGTCCGAACTTCAATTTATATGTCTTTCCCCCAAGGGCAAGCCCCAGAAGCTGATGCCCTAAGCAGATCCCGAATATTGGTTTTTTCCCTATAAGTTTTTTAATATTGTCTATGCCATATGTTACAGCCTCAGGATCACCCGGGCCATTTGATAAAAGTATACCGTCCGGATTCATTGCTAAGGCTTCTTCTGCTGTGGTATTTGCAGGTACAACAGTAACATCACATCCGTAATGTGTCAGCATCCGCAGGATATTCAATTTAACACCAAAGTCATAAACAACGACTTTGAATCTTTTTTCTTCGATTCTGCTTACTGCTAACTGCTTACTGCTTACCGGAACGCTATCCCCCCAAACATAGCTCTTACCACACGTAACCTCTTTCACAAGATCGTGTCCCACAATACCCGATGCGGAACGTGCCTTGCTTACAAGGTGCTTAGCATTTAACTCTACAGTAGAGATTACCCCTTCAATTGAACCATAATCCCTGAGCCGCCTTGTAAGGGCACGGGTATCAATACCCTGAATTCCAACCACACCATTCTCCTTAAGATAGACATGAAGGGATTTTTGCGATCGCCAGTTACTCGGATACTGTGATACCTCTTTTACAATGTAACCGGATAAATGCGGTTTTGAAGATTCAACATCTTCTTCATTTACACCATAGTTTCCAATATGCGGATATGTCATTGTTACTATCTGTCCTTTGTATGAAGGATCAGTCAGTATCTCCTGGTACCCGGCCATACTCGTATTAAACACCACCTCGCCGCCGGCCTCACCCTCAGCGCCAAAGGAATATCCTTCAAACACCGTCCCATCAGCCAGCGCCAGAATAGCTTTCTTAGTTTTCATCAGAAAATAACCCTTTACTCTCAGTCATGGTTCGACAAGCCCACCATTACACTTTATTTGTCATCCTGAGCCTGTCGAAGGATGATTCTATTTTCATGTTCCTTTGTGAGCAGAAGGGGCATGGAGGTTCATACGAATAACCCCATCACCCATTATAAACAACTCTCCCGCCCACTATCGTAAAACTCACCTTCCCCTTCATCTTCCATCCTGCAAAAGGTGTATTCTTGCTCTTTGAATGAATGCTTTCAGACTCAACAACCCATGTAGTATTGGGATTAACAATCGTTATATCTGCAACTGACCCCTGTTTAAGATTTCCTCTCTGAATTCCCAGTATCTCCGCCGGCCTGACTGACATCCTGATTATTAAATCTCTCAGGGTCAACTCTCCCTGCTCCACTAATTGTAATACAAGCGAAAATGCGGTTTCCAGCCCGATAATGCCAAAGGGGGCATAGTCAAACTCTCTCTCCTTCTCCTCCTGCGAGTGAGGTGCATGGTCAGTAGAAACAGCATCAATAGTAGCATCTTTGAGACCTTCTCTTACAGCCTTAACGTCTTTCAATGTCCTCAATGGCGGCTTCATCTTTGCATTTGTATTATAGCCCCTGACCGCCTCGTCAGTAAGTATCAGATAATGCGGACAGGTTTCAGCAGTAACATTTATACCTCTTTGCTTTGCCCTCCTGACAATATCAACTGCCCCGCGTGTACTTATATGTGCAATATGGACATGCGCCCCTGTAAGTTCTGCAAGTAAAATATCCCTGGCGACCATCACATCCTCTGAGGCATCAGGAATCCCCCTTAAACCCAATTCTGTTGAAACAAATCCCTCGTTCATAACACCATCTTCTGTGAGGCTTAAATCTTCAGAGTGTGAGATAACCGGCAGTTGCAGCATCTTAGCATATTCCATTGCCCTGCGCATTACCAGACTATTCATGACAGGTTTTCCATCATCAGACACCGCCACACAGCCTGCATCTTTTAGCTCAGCCATCTCAGAGATCTCTGCGCCTTCAGAACCCTTTGTAATAGCGCCTACCGGAAGCACATTTACAAAACCTTCTGTCTTAGCCTTATTTATAATAAACTCAGTTACTGACTGGGAATCATTCACAGGCCTGGTGTTCGGCATACAGCAGATAGTTGTAAAACCACCTGCCGACGCGGCCATCGTCCCTGTCTTTATTGTCTCCTTATACTCATACCCCGGTTCCCGAAGGTGTGTATGCATATCAATAAGCCCGGGAATAACAAGCTGACCAGTTGCATCTATAATCTCATATTCAGGAGCCAAAGGAAGATTACGGCATACCGCCGCAATCTTCCCCTCTTCAACAAGAAGATCTGCAACCTCATCTACATTATTTGCCGGATCAATTATACGGCCGTTTTTTATCAGTAAACTCATGCTAAGCACTCCCGCCGGAGAGAAGATAAAGCGCTGCCATCCTCACCGCGATTCCATTCGTCACCTGTTCCAGGATTACAGAAGACAGCCCGTCAGCAACCTCCGGTGAAATCTCTATCCCGCGGTTTATAGGGCCCGGATGCATTACCATAGCATCCTCTTTTGCATACCTTACCTTTTCAGCAGTCAGGCAGTAAAGCCCTGCATACTCCCTTAGAGACGGAAAATAATTCTTACCCTGACGCTCTGACTGGATCCTCAGCACCATTATCACGTCTACTTCATCAAGCGCCTCAGAGAGGTTATAATATACAGAAACACCCGTAGATTCTATGCCTGCAGGAATAAGCGCAGGG
>JAHFER010000287.1 GCA_023248365.1 Nitrospirota bacterium | reverse complement strand
TGGCGTAGTGGAAAGATAGTATTTGGATAGAAGAGGGGAATGCATCAACCCTCCGTATTAAATTTATGATTTACGATCATCATGAAGTATAAAAAAGTTTTGGTATCTCAAAATTATGATTTATACAGATCGGGAAAAATAATCGTTTCGTAATCTTTGTGCAACAGACTCTAAATAGAGTTCAATTAAATACGCACCAGGATAATTAAATTGGTACAGGTATTGCATTAAAATACAAGGGGAACATTTTAAAAAACAAAACATAGTTATAAAAGGAGGTATTACATGAAAAAAGATATCTGTATCCGTCCTTATCGTAAAGCAATATTGGGTTCTTTTGTGTTTTTATTCGCACTCTTCTTTGTGTATGCCGCAGGCAAAGGTGGATTCCTTAGTCCGCATATAGCAGATGCAAAGATTACTCCTGAAACAGTCCTTTCAAACAATGAAGAAACAGTTTTTGACAAATCTAACCCACAGGTTAAGAGAGTAATAAATGTACACGACAGACACAATCCAAAATTAATGGCGAATCCAGATGTTGTTGGCAGTGGTGTCGGACTCACTGATGACAATAGGCCAGCAATCTTTGTATTTACTAAGAATAGAGTATCATCTGGTCTGGTTCCCGAAAGTCTGGAAGGTGTCCCGGTCGTTGTAATGGTTACAGGTGAGATCTCTGCCATGCCAGTTCAGGCTGATCTTAAGGATTCTCAAAGGAGTGTCGTAAGGATTAATCCAACTTCCTTTTTCCAGAGACCTGTACCTATTGGCATCTCAACCGGTAATGCAAATGAGTGTTCAGCCGGAACTATTGGGGCAAGGGTGAAAGATATAAATGGCAATGTTTATGCCCTCAGCAATAATCATGTCTATGCCCTTGAGAATACCGCACCTATCGGAAGTGTCGTACTTCAGCCTGGACGTTATGATACGAACTGTTCTTATAACCCTAACAACTCTATTGGTACACTGTATGCTTATGAACCAATCAAATTTGATGGGAGTAATAATGAGATTGATGCAGCGATTGCATTAACTACAACAGGTGTACTAGGTAATTCTACCCCCTCTAACGGATACGGTACTCCCAGCTCAACTATTATAGCAGCAAGAGTGGGGCTTCCTGTTCAGAAATTTGGACGGACAACTTCTTTAACAAGCGGATCAATTAATGCAATCAATGCAACAATAAAAGTTGGTTATGGTTCAGGGACTGCTACATTTGTAAACCAGGTTATTGTTTACTCTCCAAAAGCATTCATAAAAGCCGGTGATTCGGGCTCTCTGCTTGTAAGTAATGATACCAGTCATAATCCCGTCGGGCTGTTGTTTGCCGGAACTTCGGATGGAAGATGGGGTATAGCCAACCCAATTGATAAGGTGTTAACAAGGTTTGGCGTTAGTATAGATGGTAATTAATCTTTACTGCTGATTCAAGGTGATAGTCACAAGGTATTGGAGGCTATCACCTTGGTGAACGGTCCAAGAGGGAAATCTAAATTATATTTATAAAACTTTTAGCTTTCGCAGTATTGATATTCATTATTATGGGAGCTGAAAACTGCACAACTAAAAAATATAGTGATCAAATGGGAGGAAATTCCATTTCAGTAAAACCTATAGAAGAGGTGCTAACTATAAATACGAAGGGATTAATGTCCCTTCCAGGTGTAGTTGGTGTAGCCCAGGGTGTATGGGAGGGTAAACCATGCATAATAGTATATGTTACCAAAAAAGAATCATCACTGGTAAAAAAGATACCTGAAATCCTTGAAGGATACCGGATAATCATAGAAGAAACAGGAAAGTTTAAAGCTCTGCCAAAAAATCAAGATTGACAAAATCCTCTGACACAGCTTTTATAGGATTTTATCGGGGTTAAGTCTTGAATCATCACTTTTTATTCCCCACATCTTTTAATGCCTTACTTACTGTAATATAGTGAATTCTCAGGTGATCAGCAATCTTTTAATGTGGAATGGGAATAGGGTTTTGAATTGTTATAATCTGATTTACAAGACCCTACCTAGAACTCTTTAATCTCTTCCCTTCTCTTGCAGGTGAGAGGAGAGAAGGCATTCAAGATGCGGCAGGGACCGGATGATGGATCTTTCCGGCCTTATAAGCAAGCGGATGGATAGTCTCCAGTTCCTTCCTCTCTTCCTGCTGTGCAAGATAGATGTCCCACCGCAACTGAAGATTCAACCAGAACTCGGCAGACATGCTGAAAAAATTCGCCAGACGCAAAGCCGTGCTTGGCGTAATGCCTCTGCGGCCATTAATTAATTCGTTTATCCTCTGGTATGATACATGTATGGCGTCTGCAAGCTGACGCTGCGTTATTCCCATCGGGAGCAGAAACTCCTCTAATAGCATCTCTCCTGGATGGGTTGGTTTGCGATGTTTTGGAATCCGTAACATTTTATTGCCTCCTTTATTTATGATAATCCACATTTTTGAAGGATAAAATCATAATGACAAGATGGCACGGAAGTCATGCTATTGCAATAAATAAATGGGACACCAGGCAAAATCTCCATTGACAGAAAAATCTCACCCTGATATTCTGACCTCGAAAAAGCAAATTCATAGTGCGACCAGGGGGAGTGCAGGCTTTAAAGATTTTAATCTGCATAATCTGTGCAATCTGTGGACTAAAGGGGTGTAAATGAGTGTTGAACTGAAATCTGGGAGGCAGGTAATGGGAAGAAACGATATCATCGCTATTTTGCGTGACTACAAGCAGAACTTTTCTGAGAAATATGGCATCCTTGAGATCGGCATCTTCGGGTCAACTGCGCGGGATGAAGATAGAGAAGACAGCGATGTAGACATCTGCATAAAAACAAAGACCCCGGATCCCTTTGCATTGGTGCATATCAAGGAAGAGATTGAAAGCCGGGTGCATAAACATGTTGATATCGTTCGGATACGGGAAAAGATGAACCCTTTTCTTAAGGAGCGCATAGAAAAAGAGGGGATCTATGTTTGATA
>JAHFER010000028.1:5179-11052 GCA_023248365.1 Nitrospirota bacterium | reverse complement strand
GGTACAGGAGTCCTTTTGTGGGGGGCTGATGTAGTAGGTGGTATTCCTTATGTATATGAGGACCCCGGCAACAAAGGTAATTATATAGGATTCGAAATGGATATTGTGAAGTCAATTGCCAGTCATATGGGTGTCAAACAGCAGATGGTAATTAAAGCATGGGACACATTAATACCTGAACTTCAGAAAGGAAGTTTTGATATGGCAATTAATGGAATCGAGAATACAGAGGACAGAAGGAAGTTAGTCCTCTTTTCTGCTCCATATTATGTCTACTCACAACAGATTACAGTTAGAAAAGAAACAAAAGGGATAAGCAGAATTGAAGACCTGAAAGGAAAAAAAGTGGCCACGCTCTCAGGTACTGCTGCTGAAGATATTTTAAGGTCAGCAGGCAATATAACTGTTCAAACTAACCCTGAGATTATATACAGCTATAAGGACTTAAGTGATAGAAAGGTAGATGCTGTTCTGCTGGATAAACCAATTGCTGTTGCATATGGTGGCGCAAATCCAAAGCTAAAAAATGTAGGAGAATCATTTGGAGAGGGAGAATATGGGATAGCCTTTAGAAAAGAAGATACCTCTTTAAAAAATGCTGTTAATAAGGCACTGGAAGAGATGAAAAATAGTGGGGAACTAAAGACCATACTGGAACGATGGAGTATTTTTGATGCCCATCAGCATAGGATAGGGCTAAAATAGTGAAAAATACCTTTGATGTAATTTCCCCTGTAAACAACCAGTTAATTGAACGGGTTAAATTAACCACGAAATATCAGATTACAAAGATACTCAGGGATATCCCTGATAATGGTTTAAGTATTCCAGGAAATGAGATTTTACAATTCCTCCGGAGGCTTAGTAAGACCTTCAAACAAATGAAAGAAGAATTCTTTAAGAGGACATGGTTAGAAACAGGTTTTATAGCGAAAGACAGTATGGAAATGGTCGAATCAGCCATTGAATACCTCAACTATTTTGAAGGCTTTGCCAAAGAGTCCGGTTCCGTAGAAAAGATATTCCCATTTTCTTATGAATTAACCAACCAACGCAGGATGAAGATCACACAGAGACCATTAAGGTGTGTGGCCGGTATTGTCCCACAGAATGCATCCCTGCCGTTGAGTGTAATCATTATAGCCAGCGCCCTCTACTCCGGCGCCAGAGTAGTTATAAGACCTTCTCTTCAATGTGCATCTACGGGTGAATTACTTGCAGAGGCAGTAAAAGCAAGCAGGCCGCCTGATTCATGTGTGCAGGTTATAAATTGCCTGGCAAATGATTTTCTCGATGCATGTTATAACTCTCATTGTGTTGACCTGATACATTACATTGGTAGTAACAGATATGCAACATCTGTCCTTTCAGATGCCTTTACTCATGGCAAGATAGCGCTTTTAGACGGACAGGGGAACGGGATGTTATATTTTGATGACACCTTCCCTATAGACGAAGGTATAGATATTATTGTTAAAGGCGCTACCAGGTTTAATGGGGAGACATGTACATCTATCAATGGAGTACTGATTAAGGAAAATATCTATGAAGATGTTAGAAGGCGGCTAATTGATGCATTTAGTAAATTAAAAACAGGACATCCTCTGGATAAAGATGTTGAGGTGGGACCTCTTTTCAGCACAAAACAGGCAATAAACCTGAGCAATTCTATAACTGGTACACATGCCCGTTTTTCCTGCGGTGGTAAACCGAACGGGGCTTTTTTTACCCCCGCTGTTATTGAGCATGCAAGTATTAAAGATCCTATAGTTCAGGAAGGTTTCTTTGGACCTGTGATATGGATAACAAAAATAAAAAAAGACCAGTTATGGAAATGGGTGGGTGGCAACCGATTCCCATTGAGCGATACCATACTGAGCAAAGATAAAGAATTAATTACAACCTTTGCCCGCCGGTCAAAGGCAGCAAGGATTTGTGTAAATCAGGACCCGTCGGTTGAATCAATGTTTGAACCCTGGGGAGGCTATCCTCCAAGCGGCCTCAACCCTGTGTCCGCATGGGTAGAAAAATATAAACAGCCCTTCCAGTTTGATGGACTTATTGAGGATGTCTTTGACTTAAACATTTAACCTATCCTAAATCCAATGAAGAAACTACATAATATTTCTATCCGTTTTAAGGTAATCATTATAGTGAATGGTGTCCTTCTGTTAGCCTTTATCTTTGCCGCAATCCTAATAAGAAGACTGGTTTATGAACGCACTGTAAGTGAGAAGATTACCACTACAGAGATACTTATGCAGTCACTGGTGCATGACATCAATTATACTTATGAACAAAGAGAGAGCATGAGTGTCCAGGTCGTAATAAATAAATATATAACATATTACAGAATGATAAAGAATATTTCTTTTTATGACAATAGGTTGGTTAATACTGCAGATTCAATACCATCAAATATAGATAAGCAAACACAAAATCCTCTTATCTTAGCTGCTATAGAATCAGGAAAACCGACAACTATAGTTACCAGATTTAACAGCTATAATATCAAAGTTGCCTCCATATCCCCCATTTTTCAAGGGACAAAGATAGTCGGCGCCGTTAGTATGGAAATTTCGGTTGACGACATAAACGCCACTTTAAAGAGAATTGACAGAAGCATGCTTCTCATAATAGTTTCTCTTCTATCCGTTGCTTCTCTTTTGCTTTTTGTTTTACTTAAGAAGACTATCCTGCAACGCCTCTCCAATCTCTTAAAAGCAACTCATCAAATAGCACAGGGTGAGTATGATATTAATATCCCTCAAATGAGTTCGGATGAAATAGGAGAGCTTGCTTCAGCATTTATTCAAATGACCCGTGATGTTAAAAAGTCCAGGAATGATCTGCAGGATTACAGTGAGCATCTGGAAGAAATTGTACAGGACAGGACTGCGGAATTACAAAAGGCGTATGACGAACTAAAAAATACACAGAGCCAGCTTGTTTTAAGTGAAAAGATGGCCTCACTAGGTATACTTATAGCAGGTATAGCACATGAAATAAATACACCGGTAGGGGCCATCAATAATGTCGCAAAAAATGTGTATGTTAAAATCATAGCACTCTCCAAATCTCTTAAAGAAATGGAAACAAAAAGAAGTATAACTACCTGTAACATAATGCCATTTTTAGATTACGTTATAGAGAATTACAAAGATAGCCCTCTCAATATATCATTAAAGAAAAAAAAGGAGATTGAGAACTATTTGAAAGATAAAGGGGTCAACCGTTACAAAGATGTAGCTTCCACGCTTATCAAGTTAAATTTGTTAGAATCAAAAAAGATTGAAAATTATTTAGACTGTATTAAAGATGAAAACAGCATGGAAATATCAGAATCATTTGGCGATATTATCCGGGCAGCAAAGGTCTGTGAAACAAGTTCACAGAAGATAGCCGACATAGTAAGGGCATTAAAATACTACGCATACACTGATAAAGATAAGTTAGAGCGTATTAATATTAATGAAAGCCTGGAAAACTCGCTAATCCTCCTGAGCAATAAATTGAAGTATCGGGTAGAAATAATTACCAGCCTGGAGGAACGCCTCCATCCAGTCACCTGCACCAGCGAGATAAATCAGATATGGCCAAACCTTATAAATAACTCCTATGACGCTATTTGTGAGATGGGCGAAGGTTACAGAGGGGAAATAAAAATAGAAACTTTAAATGCTTACGATAATGTCGTTATACGAATTACCGACAATGGTATAGGCATAAAGTCCGACTTGATTAACAAGGTATTTGACCCATTTTTTACCACCAAGGATATTGGTAAGGGAACCGGCTTAGGGCTTTCTATTGTCTCGGGAATAATAAAGAAACATAACGGGATTGTCAGGGTGGAGAGCAGAAAAGGGTTTACATTATTTGAAATATCCCTACCCGCAGAAACTCCTGTTGTAGCAGAGTATGAGGAGGCGTTTTAAATGTCCAGCCTGTCTGAACTAACGGAAAAAGAATTTCATATCGTCTGTGTGGATGATGAAAAAGACTTTCTAAGGTCTGTAGAGTTTTTCCTCCCTGAAAAACTGCACAGTTGTTGTCATGATTCTATAGATTACAACTATTCCTTTTTATCAGACCCGGATGAGGCGATACATTTTATTCAGGAAGTAAAAGATGCAAGAGAGGAAGTTGTACTGATTATTAGTGATCAGAAGATGCCGGGGATGAAAGGAACAGATTTCCTTGTCAAGGCACGTGATATAAGTCCGGATAGCAAGAGGGTTTTGTTAACAGGTTACGCCGGGCTTGAATCTGCGATAACGGCCATAAATGAGAACCTCTTAGATAAATATCTTACTAAACCTGTAGATGATCAAAATGATTTTGTTATTTCACTCAGGCAGTTAATTGATTCATATCATCTTGAAGGAAAAGTTAACACACAGGCCCATGTTATTCATGAACTTTATAATTTTGCTAATGAATTAAATGCAATTGAAGATTTTGATAAGACACTTAATTATATTGTCTCCTTTGCTGCCAATCTACTTGATTGTGCAAGAATTTCCCTTATGCTCCTTGAAGAAAACTATCTGCGCATAAAGGCATCCGTTGGAATACCGCCAGAGGTCGTCGGGAAAACGTCCATACCGGTTGGAGAATATATCTCCGGTAAGGTATTTGCAAATAAACAGGCAGTATTTATCAGCAATATAGAAGAGGCTCCCTGGTTAAGGAAAAGCGTTGAAACAGATTATAAGTCTTTTATAAGCGTACCTATGCTTATTGGAGGAATTATTGCACAAGACCAGACAATAGGCGTTATTAATGTCACTAACAAGAATGATAACAAACCTTTCACTCAGAATGATTTTGATACATTAAATTTTATAGCCAACACAGCCTCCATCGCTATTAAAAATCAACTAAATCGTCTAAACCTTAAAAAGACACATCTCGATACCATAAGGGTACTGGCACAGGCAATTGAGGCAAAGGATGACTTCACAGGAAAACACTGCGAAAGAATAGAAAAATATGCCATGAAAATTGCCGTGAAAGCAGGTTTGAGCTTGCACGAAATAGAAAATATTCGTTATGCGGCCATACTTCACGATGTTGGCAAAATTGGTATTCATGAGGATATACTAAAAAAACCAGGTAAACTGGACCCATTGGAATATGAGGAGATAAAAAAACATCCTGCCATTGGATCTGATATTGTTAAAGGAGTAACGTTCCTTTCAGATATTTCTCCTATTATCCATCATCATCAGGAAAGGTATGATGGTAAAGGGTATCCATCCGGCATTGCTGGTGAAGAAATACCTCTTGGATCACGTATAATTGCCGTCCTCGATACATTTGATGCAATGACATCGGACAGGCATTACAGGAAGGCGCTAAAAGTTGAAGATGCAATTGCTGAACTTAAAAGGTGTGCCGGTACACAATTTGACCCCATGATAGTAGAGCTATTTATAAAGATTATAGAGGAAGAATAGAATCACATCACTGTGGGAATCTATTCTCCCCCCTGAATTGTTTTATTTTTAACCTGCTGTCAATGTAGGTCCACTTTTATCCCTGCATTCCCAGTAAGATTGGCAGAGGTTTTTATTAGCCCGTCTTCTAACACAACCAACCAATAAATCTCAGGCAATTTTTCAAGAAGTCTTAACCCATGTACAGGTCCCATAGCAAAAATGGCAGTAGAAAGTGCATCTGTGGTTGTTGAGTCTTTTGCAATTATGGATACACTCTGGAATCCAACCGAAGGCTGAAGTGTTTCCGGCGATAAGATGTGGTGGTATCTTTTACCGTTCTTAATAAAAAAACGCTCATAATCTCCGGAGGTTGATACTGACATATCTGTAAGATGGATTTTTGCCAGGATACCATCTTTTTTACGGGGA
>JAHFER010000028.1:0-5169 GCA_023248365.1 Nitrospirota bacterium | reverse complement strand
CTGTAATGCCTATGTTCCATAGTGAGTTATCAGGTTTCTTGCCGAGAACCTTCAGATCACCTGCTATAGCAATAATGCCGGAATTTATGCCATACTGCCTTAATATATTGTAGGCATAGTCTGCTGCAAACCCTTTTCCAATTCCCCCAAGATTTATCCTCATCCCCTTTTTTTTCAAAAAAATTGTACCTGCGGTCTTATCTACAATGACGTTCTTATAATCAATCAAAAGCCGTATAGCATCTAATTCGTTGCTTGAAGGTATTCTGTCCGATTCTGTAACCTTCCATAAATCTATGGCAGGTCCGAGGGCTATGTTAAAAGCCCCGCCTGAGAGGTCGGCAAATTCAATCGCCTTTTTTACACAAAGTATGAGATCTTTGTTTACCTTAACAGGCTCGATGCCGGCATAGGCATTTACATGCGATATATCTGAAGAAGGGATGTATGTACTCATGATTTCTTCAAGTCGCCTGATTTCCCGGAATGCAGCGGTAATTGCTGCATCTGCCTTTTTTTCATTTTCTGCTGTTACTGTAATCTCTACTATTGTCCCCATTAAAAGCCGGGAGCGTTTGTAAATGTGATGGGAAGGGCTGCAACCGGTTATGGATAGTGTTATAAACAGAAGAAATAATGCGGAGTGCAGAATGCGGAATGCGGAGTAAAGATAAAGAATTGTACGGAGGTTTTTATATTTTTTATTCCACATTCCGCACTCGACATTCCGCATTTGTCAGAGTTCTCTCTTATAAGTAAGAGTCGCTATGGTGAGTGTTATCAGTGCGAAGATGGTAAGAAAGATTAGATCACCGCGGATGGCTGTCAGGTTTTCTCCTTTAAACAGTATTGTCTTTAGTGCATGAACAGAGTATGTCTCCGGGTCTATCTTAGCGAACATCTTTAACCAGCCAGGGAAGCTATCTGTTGGATATATTGCTCCGCTTGGGAAGAAGAATATGACATTTAAGAAACCGCCAAGTACCCCGACTATCCTTGGGTGATTAGCCCGTCCGAGTATTACAAACATCATCCCTATAAGCCCGAGTATGGACAGGATAATTATTATAATGGCTGAAAGCAATGCAACAGGAGAAAGAATATTCCATAGATGGATTCCGGAAATAAATGAACCTAAGAAAAGGACTGTAATTGCTATAGTTGTAGTGATGATAACACCACTGATAACAAGGCCCAGTACAATATCCCTCTTTGACAGTGGTGTTAAAAGATAACTCTCATCAAGGCCAAGAAACTTATCCATAACAGTGTTGAAGGCGCCAGTGGTAAGTGTTCCGAGGAAGATAGCCATTATTACAATTCCTGGGATGAGGGACTGATCGTAGTCTACTTTTTTATATAGCTCAATATAACGCACAATAGCCCGTGCATTCCTTTCCCTGACAGGTATAAACTTTACTTCAATGTTTGACATGCCGGCAGTTACAACATTCCTGATTGTTTCTGAGGCAATAGTCTCGGTATTATCAAGGAAAAGACCTATCTCCCCTCTATTGCCTTTTAATATATTCCTGCTGAAATCATGAGGGAGTATCAATGCCCCTTTATATCTTCCGTTCTTAATACCTTCAACTGCTTTGCCCTGATCGCTCTCTCTGGATACCTTAATATACCCTGGTCCTGCTTCAAGCGCCTGCAGCCGCTCCATCACCCGAATGGATTGAGGTCCATTGTCCATATTCACTACAGCAATCGGAAGATTTTTCAATGTACCCTGAAACGAACTTCCAAGGATAATAAGGTATAAGAGAGGCATTACTATACTGGAAAGTATAACAATAGGATTCCTGACAAATCTTCTTAGGTCTCTTTCTACTACTGCAAGTAATCGTGTCATTGTAAAATTACCGGTAATCTTACCGCCCCATCTTTTGTGGAAGCCCGGCGCCTATCAGGAAGTTTACCTTCCTGGCCTCTTCTTCTCGTATGGGTCTGCCGGTGAAGTGGATGAATACGTCCTCTAAGGTCTGCTGTTTAAGCAATATGGATGTGGCCTTTCCGCCTGAGGTCTCTATTTTATCTAAAAGTAAGGGGATGGCCTGTGCGCCATTTTCAACCGAAATTCTCAATTTTCCGTCTGCAAATATAATAGAGCGAACCATTGGCAGTGATTTAATATCTTCAATAAGCCTTTCTCCTGCGGTTCCTTTAATAACAATCTCGACAATATCCTTGGTCGGAATAACTTTTTTCAGCCCCTCTAATGTATCAATGGCAACAATCTCTCCGTGGTCTATTATGGCAATCCTCTCACATAAAAATTCTGCCTCTTCCATATAGTGTGTTGTCAGGAGTATGGTCAGGGTATCTTCTTTGCGAAGATTAGTCAAAAGATCCCAAACAACATGCCTGCTCTGCGGGTCTAATCCTATAGTCGGTTCATCGAGGATTAATATGGCAGGTTTATGAACAAGTCCCTTTGCAATTTCTAACCTCCTTCTCATCCCGCCGGAATATGTTGCTACAAGGTCATTTCTTCTATCCCTCAACCCAACTCTTTCTAATAAATCATCTATCCTGGCTTTTCTATCTTTTTTTGGCATATTATAAAATCTGGCATATATGTCCATATTTTCGAGGCCTGTCAGGTCTAAATCACTTGTCATTGCCTGCGGGACAACCCCGATCAACTTCCTTACGCCTGTATTATCCTTTCCTACCTCAATCCCCATCATCGTTGCCTTACCGGAGGTAGATTTTAACAGTGTTGTGAGAATCCGTATAAGAGTTGTTTTCCCGGCGCCATTAGGGCCGAGAAGTCCGAAACACTCACCTTTATTTATTGAAAAGGAGACACCCTTCAGGGCACTAAAGGTACCATATTGCTTAATTAGTTCGTTAACCTCTATGGCAAACATATAAAAAATCAGGTAGTGAGTAATGGGTTATGGGCAATGGGTGTATCATCATGTTTTCTGTTCTCGGCTTATGGCATAAGGCTCACGGCTTAAGGCTTACGACGGCTTATGCCTTACTGTTTACTGCTTTCTAATTTGAATTTGACTCTTACTGTCATGCCCGGTTTTAAAGTCCCGTCATTATTTTTTATCGCTGCTTTAATTCTGAAGGTTTTTATATCCTGTCGTCCCCTTGTTACATCTCTCTGTGTGGCAAACTCAGCCTCTCTGCCGATCTCTGTTACTTCGCCGGCAAAGCTTTTGCCTTGTGCTGACTCTGCCGTGATTATGGCCTGTTCCCCGAGCCTGATTTTTCCTATATCAGTTTCTTCTATATCAACCCTTGCCCATATATCTTTCGTATCATAAATTGTGTATATGGCCTTCCCCGGAGATGTCATCTCTCCCTCTTCAAAGTACTTATATGCTATGACTCCGTCTAAGGGAGAGAATACTTCTGTTTCTTTTAACTGTACCTCAGCAAGCCTGAGTCGTGCCTCGGCCTCTTTTATATTAACCCTTGCGGAAGTTACCTGTGCATCTGATGCCTTTAAGTTTGCCTTTGCAGCAGAAAGATCCGCCTCTAAGCTGTGTTTCTTTGATAAAGCGGCATTAAGCTGTGCATTAGTAGCATTATACGCTGCTGTTGTAGAGTCCATATCCTTTTTTGCAGCGTAGCCCTGTTTAAACAGTTCTGCTATACGATTGAAATTATCCCTTGCCTCCTTGAAAAATGCTGTTGCCCTTTCAATATCATGTTCAGCAGCCTGAATCTCTGCACTGGCCCTTTCAATCTTAGTCGCAGCATTTTCATAATTTGCAAGAGATGCATTATACCCTGCCTCTGTACCCCGCAGGGCTGCCTTTATCTCATCAAATCGTGCAGTAATCTCACTTCTGTCTAAACGTATTAATGACTTCCCCTTCTTAACAGTATCTCCTTCTTTACAGCATAACCACTCTATCCTTTCGGGAATCTTAGGGCTTGCGTCTACTTCCAGTGCCTCTATCATACCTGTAGCTTCAACAGGAAGTCCTTTTTTGTAATTACTGTTCCATCTGCTGTAAGTAAATACTGAGGCGATGAATATCAGTATTAGTATGAGTATAACTATAAGCTTTTTTTTCATTTTATATAGTGGATCATTAACATGTTTGTAGAGCCTGCTATGCCCATTGGAACACCAAAGGTGATAATAATGGCATCTCCTCTTTCTACAAGATTTTGTTGCAGCATTTTTTTCTCAACAATATCAATCATGGCATCCGTGTTTTCTATAACCTCAACCATAACCCCTTTGACACCCCAGTAAAGAGAGAGCCTCCTCAGGATAGGTTCTGTATGTGTTATGCCATATATGGGGATGTTAGGACGATACTTGGATATAATACATGCAGTACCTCCTGTTTTTGTTAAGGCGACTATCGCTTTGGCCTTAATATCCATTGCAGTATAGTAAACAGCGTGGGCAACGGCATGTTCAGGGTCTCCCTTGACCTTTATCTTCTCAGGGTCAGGTCTGAAAGACTCAAGGAGTTTATTTTCTGTTGTATATGCTATCCTTGTCATCATTGATACAGCCTCAACAGGATACTTGCCCACAGCAGTTTCCCCTGAGAGCATCACTGCATCAGTCCCATCAAAGATTGCATTTGCAACATCCGATGCCTCGGCCCTTGTAGGTCTTGGATTATGGATCATTGATTCCAGCATCTGAGTTGCAGTGATTACCGGGATGGCCTCTTCATTACAACGTCTTATTATCTCCTTCTGTAGTATTGGCACCTGTTCAGGTGGTAATTCTACACCAAGGTCTCCCCTTGCTACCATAATGCCATCAGCCACCCGCAGGATTTCTTCTAAATTATCTATGGCCTCCGGCATTTCTATCTTAGCTATAACAGGAATGGATACACCCTCCTGCTGTAGAATATTTTTTACTGATTGTACGTCTTCTGCATCCCTGATGAAAGATATTGCTATGAAGTCTACCTTTTCTTTTATGCCGGTAGCTAAGTCCTCCCTGTCTTTTTCTGTCAGGCTTTTGAGCGACAATCTTGTGCCAGGGACATTTATGCCTTTCTTTTCTGTCAGGTCTCCCCCGCGAATAACCTTACAGTGTATATCACTATCCTGAATCTTCAGGACTTCAAGCTCTAAGAGCCCGTCGTCTAATAAGATATGTGCGCCTTCTTTGATGTCCCGCGGCATTCCTTCATAATTGGTAGAGACCTCTTTATCATCTCCGGG
>JAHFER010000286.1 GCA_023248365.1 Nitrospirota bacterium | reverse complement strand
GGTTTCTCCTGCAACCCTCGCAATAGAAAGTAGGACTCCTGTTAAAATCCCTGTGGCTGCCCCCCTGTAAACCACCTGGATAATCACCTTGTAATATGGGGCACCGAGGGCAAAGGCAGCCTCTCTCAGTGTCCACGGTACGAGGAACAGCATATCCTCTGTGGTTCTCAGAACAACGGGAATCATTATGACTGAAAGGGCTATTGCACCGGCCCAACCATTAAAGTGTCCGACCGGCCGTACTATTACTGCATATATAAAGGCCCCTATAACTATGGAAGGAACGCTGACCATTATATCAGAAAGAACGCTTATCAATCTTGCAATCTTCTTCCCCTGCCCATATTCTGCAAGGAACGTCCCACCCAAAACCCCCATTGGCACCCCAATTAATGTTGCAACTATTGTTATGACAAAGTGACCTAAAAAGGCATTTCTTAAACCACCGCCTTCAACACCAGGCGGTGCAGGGTCATGGATAAACAGGCCTATATTAAGCGCGCCAATCCCGTGAATCAGGACATCTCCGAGGATAAAGATGAGCCAGAAAATACCTAAGAAGCCTGCAAAGGTACAGAACGTGAGGGCGATAATGTTTTCTAATTTTCTAATATGTTCTCTTTTCATCGCACAGGCCTCCTTTCTGCTCTTTGAAGAAACAGTTTTGCTATTGCCAGGATTATAAAACTTATCACAAAAAGGAGCAGGGTTAAATAAAAAAGTGATGACAGGTATATATCTGTATCTGCCTCTGCAAATTCATTGGCAAGAGTTACCGTGATGGTTGATGCAGCATCAAGTAGTGAAGTTGTTATCTGGTGGTTATTACCAAGAACAAATGCCACTGCCATGGTCTCTCCCAATGCCCTGCCGAGGGAGAGTACGATGCCTCCAAATACACCAACCCTGGAGTATGGGAGTACCACATTCCTGACAACCTCCCATTTTGTAGCGCCAAGTCCATATGCAGATTCCTTGACCACAGCAGGAGTAAGATTAAAGGAATCCCGCGCTACACTTGCGGCAAAAGGTATTATCATTATACCCAGTATTGTGCTTGCAGTTAAAAGATCTATTCCAAGCGGTGTGCCTTTAAAAAGGATACCGGCTAGTGGAAGTTTTCCAATAGTCCTTTGCAGAACAGGCTCAATATAATTACCCATTATTGGTGTGAGTGTGAACAGCCCCCACATGCCATAAATTATGCTCGGTATAGCTGCCAGCAATTCTATGGCAATACCAATTGGCCCTTTGAGAAAGTCCGGCGCTATCTCAGTTACGAAGATGGCTATGCCAATTGCCACAGGTATGGCCATCAACAGCGCCAGTATTGTTGTAATGGCTGTTCCATAAAGACTTGTCGCAGCGCCGAATGAAGAAGTTACAGGATTCCAGTCTTCTGAGGTAATGAATTTTAAAACCCCGAATCTGTTTATTGCAAGTGATGACTTTAAAATTAAAACATAGAGTATTCCAATAATAAGCGCAAGAACCGACAACGATGCCGCAGCAGTGATTAAGGAAAAAACTAAATCAACAGGATTTTTCTTTAAACGCAGTGTCAAATAATATCTCTCCGTATATTCACAACCTATATTACTGTTTTAACCTTGCTCTCTATCAAGTCACGAATAGCCCGGAATTCTTCTGTTGTCATATGCTTTGGATCAGGGATATTCCAGGCGATATGCTTCCCTGCCCTTACGACCGGGCATTCCTCGCCGCAGCCCATAGTTATGACTATGTCATATTCCACATCCGGAAGTTCTCCAAGAGACCTGGAGTGATGAATGCTTAAGTCATAGCCAATCTCTTTCATAACATCAATTGCCCTTGGATTAATGATACCAGATGGTCTGGATCCGGCGCTGTAAGCCTCTATGCGTCCGGCTCCATGAATCCTCGCAAAGGCCTCTGCAATCTGACTTCTGCAGGAATTTTCAATGCAGACAAATAAAATCCTCTTAACCTGTTGACCATTATATTCACTCATTGACAGGATGCCTCATCTGCTATGCGGCAGCACCCCTTCTCCCGCACACATCTGCATCCCAAATGGGCTAAATACGCCCCAAGAACCGGGGCAGTTAAATAAATCCATAAACCACTCATGTGCCCTGTTACAAGAGCAGGTCCTAATGATCGGGCAGGATTCATAGATGCTCCGCAAATAGGGCCTGCAAAGAGTGCCTCAAGTGCTACTACAGCTCCGATGGCGGCGCCGTTAAGTAACCCTTTTTCTTTTGCTCCTGTGGATACGTTGAGGATAACAAACATAAGTAAAAAGGTTAAAATGGCCTCAAGTATAAAGGATTGAGAAACACTGCCTGCCGGAAAAGTTGCCCCCAGCGTTGGGTGTTTCAAAAAAAGCAGGCGAAGCACCAGGCTTGCTGACAGAGCCCCTGCACACTGACTGAGGATGTAAGGTAACATCATGCGGATGGGGAAAGTTCCGGAAACCCAGAAACCAAATGTTACAGCGGGATTCAAGTGTGCCCCTGAAATATCACCGAGTGCATAAATCATTGCCATTACAACAAGGCCAAAGGTTAAGGCTATACCGGTATTGGAAATGGCGCCTCCGGTTAAATCATTTATGATGATTGCGCCGGTACCGGCGAAGACAAGGGCAAACGTTCCCAATAACTCTGCTGCGTATTTTTTCATCATTTACAACCTTCTTTTTAACTTAGCTTTATAATGTTGAGACTTTTGCAAAATTCGTCATTCCCGTGAAAACGGGAATCCAGAGGTCAGGTACATCATACATACCTGACCTTATTCTTGCAATAGGAGATTGACGACTTTAACCACAATGTTCACAGAGAAAGCCGGTCTTTTCTTTGAGTTATAAAATCTTTCTCTGTGTACTCTGCGGTGAATCCCCTTTTTTAGGTGTTAGTAAATTCCCGCTGACTTCCAGTACTCTCTGATCTTGTTTTTCAAAGAATCCGGCAGAGGAACATAAATGAGTTTCTTTGCTGTTGCATCCCCGTTTTTGAATG
>JAHFER010000285.1 GCA_023248365.1 Nitrospirota bacterium | reverse complement strand
TTATAGAATATATCAAATACTTTTGTTATTTCAGTTGGAGATATTCCAGGGCCTTCATCTTCAATTTTGAATAATAGATTAGAACTTTCTGATAAAGTAGTAAAGGACATTTTTATATTTCCTGCCGGAGGAGAATATCTGATAGCATTACTTAGCAGATTTATGAATACTCGTTGTATTCTTCTCTTGTCTCCTTCAAGGTGTACATCATAAGTATTTTCTATAAGAACATTAATCTTCATCTCTTCTGCCTCGATTCTCATCAGCTTTACAACCTCTTCCAATGCCTGAGCAATAGAAAAGGTGGAGTGTATTAACGGGAGGTCCCTGTAGCTTACCTGATGTATGTCCAGCACATCATTTACCAGCCCAAGAAGCAGGTCACAGTTGGCGATAAGATCAATATAAACCTCTCTTGCAGCCTCCTTTTCCTGAAAACCAGTAGAATTTTTAAGCATTTCAAGCGTCTTCTTTATGGCTACAATCGGGTTTCTCAGGTCATGTGCAAAAGTGGAGGAGAACTGGCTCAATGCCGATAGTCTTTCAGAGTATAATAGCTGTTGTTCAAGCTTCTTTCTTGGTGTTATGTCCTTGAATATTTCAACTATTGATATACTGTCGTCAATATTCTTTATTCTGGAATGGGTTATAAGATATGTAAATCCCTTATTTGTAACAGCCTCTATCGTATGGGGTTTGGCGCCTTCCTCGCTATCTATTGTACATCCTTTACACGGCATATCTCCAATCCCGAAGACCTCATAGCAATATTTTCCTATGGATTTTTTTCCGTAAACCTCTAAGAATTTTGAATTTATGTACTGGATTTTATAGTTTTCATCAAGGATAATCAGTCCGTCACCAAGACTGTCCATTACTGTGGTTAACTTATCCCTCTCTAATTTAATTTCATGGAGTTTATACTCAAGGTCCTTTGCCATCTGATTAAAGCCTTCGGCAAGCCTTTCTATCTCGTCTCCTGTCTTAATCTTAATATCATGGTCAAATCTTTTTTGCCCGACCATAATGTCTACGCTCGAGCTCAATTCTTTGATAGGTTTTGAAATCCATTTGGACGCAAGATAACTCAAAAGAAAAAGAATGGCAAGGCCGGCAGGGCCTAATATAAGGAACTTCCATATTGATGCCAAATCAGGAGAGTATGTGACCTCCGGAACTTCCCCTTCAAGGAAGTGGTTATGAAAAACATTCCCAACAGATTCCCATACAGCCCTTGACTCATCCAGATAGGTTAAAAGGAGTGCAACCGCACCGGATAACAGTCCTACAATAAGCATAGAGATAACAAGTCTGCGCTCTATCCCGCCTCTTTTCTGCATCATCCGGAGTTCCCCATTATGGCAATTTTGTATTATAACATGAGTGAACTTTTTGATACTACAACTCTGCGGATATTTCCGTAAATAAATTTAATCAACTTCATCCTTGACCGTGTTAATACGTCCAGACTATAATGAATCTGTTTCTACTTAGAGCCGCTTGCAAAAGTCGTCATTCCCGTGTAAACGGGAATCCAGAGGTAATGAACACATTGAAAAAAAACTGGATTCCCACTTTCGTGGGAATGACAGAAGATAAGAAAGGATTTCAGAATGAAGCCGTCAATTATAATCAACTCTATTATAGCAATAATCGGCGCTTTTGCATTGGCAGTTGTTACGCAGATAATTCAGCCGGCTGAAAAAGTAAATGCGCTGTGGTTTGTAGTTGCTGCGGCATGTTTTTTTGTTATCTCCTACAGGCTGTACGGGTCGTTTATTACTGCAAAAGTTTTAGCTCTGGATGACAGGAGGCTTACGCCTGCAAAGCGGATGGCGGACGGGAGGGATTATCATCCAACACATAAGTGGGTTCTTTTCGGTCATCACTTTGCAGCTATCGCAGGCGCCGGGCCGCTGATTGGGCCTGTGCTTGCGGCGCAGTTTGGTTATCTTCCAGGATTTCTCTGGATACTGATTGGCGCTTCACTTGGGGGTGCGGTTCATGATACGGTAATCCTTACGGCATCTGTGCGAAGAAACGGCAGGTCCCTTGCCCAGATTGCAAAGGATGAGGTTGGTCCTGTTGCCGGTCTGACTGCGGCACTCGCCATTTTATTTATCATTATCGTAGCCCTTGCAGGCCTGGGCCTTGCTGTTGTAAACGCCCTTACCAAAAGCTCATGGGGAACATTTACAATAGCCGCTACAATTCCAATAGCCTTTTTCATGGGGATATATCTCTACAAGATAAGATATGGAAAGGTGGGAGAGGTAAGCGTAATAGGGGTTATTTTACTGATTCTTGCGGTCTTCTTCGGGAGGTACATTCCAGGTTCGAGTTTTGAACCCTGGTTTAATCTGTCAAGGAATACCATAATCATTGGTATGGCATCATATGGTTTTATTGCGTCGGTACTGCCTGTATGGTTGTTGCTTTGCCCCAGAGATTATCTCTCTACATATATGAAATTAGGCACGGTATCACTTCTTGCAGTAGGGGTAATCTTTATGGCCCCATATATCCGGATGCCGGCTGTTACTCTTTTTGTGCATGGAGGAGGTCCCATCATTCCTGGCGCGGTATTCCCCTTTATGTTCATAACAATAGCCTGCGGCGCTATCTCAGGTTTTCACGCCCTTGTTTCTTCAGGCACCACACCAAAGATGATCCAGAAGGAGACAGAGATAAAGGTTATAGGATTTGGCGCAATGCTGATGGAAGGTTTTGTTTCTGTCATTGCCCTTGTTGCTGCTACCATTCTTATACCTGGTGATTACTTTGCAATAAACACAACAATGTCCTTTGCCCAGCTTACTGCTATTGGTTTTCCAATAAGTCATATTCAGGAACTCTCTCAGACTGTTGGTACAAATGTCGCCGGCAGGCCGGGTGGTGCAGTGTCCCTGGCAGTGGGGATGTCCTCGATATTCTCAAGCCTTCCCGGGATGAGGGGACTTATGCCTTACTGGTATAACTTCGCACTGATGTTTGAGGCGCTCTTTATCC
>JAHFER010000284.1 GCA_023248365.1 Nitrospirota bacterium | reverse complement strand
TGGGAGGTTTACCTGATTCAGGAACTCAACAAGAAGCCTATAGCAAAGAGAGGGAAGGCATTTGTCAGGTTAGGCTATCAGTATTACACCTTTAAGTACACTGGCAGCAACAACTGGGTCGGGGCGCCTAAGAGTATCGACAGCCTCAACACAATGGATCCATCAGGAACTCAGTTGCTTGCGCCTCTTAAGAACGCAAAGGACTTCTACGCAACATTTGAAGTCATATTTTAAGTCCTAACCCTAAACCCTGTGGGAGGGGCATTGCCCCTCCCATTTTTTTTGCTGAATCCGCTTAAAAAATTCTTGATCAGCATCTTTAAGGCAAACAAGCATATACATCCTTTGACAAGAAAAATGGAAATAGTTTACAATATAGTAAACTTGTAAACTATATGATATGCGTTACATACTTTGCCTGATAGTTTTAGCATTTACCATACTTGGTGAGGGAGGAAAGGCGTATTCCGCTGTAACTGCCCCTGAGGTGGGGAAATATGCGCCTGTCTTTGACCTGAAGGACATAAATGGCAAAAAGGTTTCATTATCAGAGTTTAAAGGCAAAGTTGTCCTCCTTAATTTTTGGGCAACGACATGCGGCCCCTGCAAGACTGAGATGCCGTCTATGAACAATATTTATAAGGCATTAAAGGATAGAGACTTTGTTGTCCTTGCAGTCTCCAGTGACACATCAGAGAGCGCTGTGATATCCTTTGTTTCAGAAAAAGGCATATCATTCCCAGTGCTTTTGGACAAGGATAAAGAGGTCTATTTTGACGATTATGCTATTATCGGTCTTCCAACGAGTTTTCTCATTGACAGAAGCGGGGTTGTTGCAGAAAAATTCATAGGAGAAAGAGATTGGGATTCGCCTGAAATGAAAAACAAGATAGCAAGTCTTTTAAACAGGAGGTAATATATGAAGAAATATTTTCTCGTAATTGTTGCAACAGCCATAATAGCAGGCGGCTGTTCTTCAACTTTTCTTGTAAGCAAAGATGGCAAGGGATATTTCTTTGGAAGTAAGTCAGAGGCAATATACAGGATGCTCTGCGAGTCCGGCGACCTTTCAAAGGTGCTTGCAGATACGAACCTGCCCAAGGAAATGAAGGATGACCTTTACCGTTATAACTGTTCTTCAGAACGGTCAGGGGAAAAGGTAAAGCAGATATTTGCATCAATGAATCATGACCAGAGAAAAGACATAAGGAATGCCTTTAAGAACAACGGCTATGATGTAAACTATCTGCCCTGTTGAGATACCATAAACACTACATCCGGTCGGATGTAAATAAAAAAACAGCCCCCAGTCAATAGCCAGCAATCCGATATCCTTCTTCCGGCTGTTGACTGCTGACTATCAGGACTGCAGACTGTTTTACAACCCTTGTATCTCTCAGCCAATCGAGTATATAATATCTGCAAGCATTCTGGTTAGGATGAATCAGAACGATCTACCGGGTTGGTTAATTAAATTAATTAAATAATGCGTATTGGCTATAACACAAATGTGCAATATCAGGAAAAGGATTATCATGTACAGACAGAGGATTGCGGACCAAAAGATGTAATGATAGTTACTCTGCTTTATCAGAAGGGCGCAATAATATTTTCAAAGAAAACGAGTTATGCTCATCTAATAGGCCATCCTGCTTTTGAAGAAGAACTCAAGACACTTATGAGGGAGCAGCACAAGGAAGTGATAAGGGAATTAATAAAAGGAAGGTACAGATGTGAATAAGCAGAAGCCCGAAGGTGAAAGGTGATGGATTACACCGTGACAGGCAGGGATTTAAAACTCCTGGAGGGTCATGCCAGACGGGTTCGCGTAGAAATACTCAGGATGTTAACAGAGGCAGGCTCTGGACATACCGGTGGTTCCCTTTCTGCCGCTGACATAGTTACAGCCCTTTTCTTTTACAAGATGCGCCACAGGCCGGATGATCCTGGCTGGAGAGAGAGAGATCGCTTTATACTTTCAAAAGGACATGCTGCGCCGCTGCTTTATTCTGTCCTTGCCATTACCGGATATTTTGATATTGGCCTCCTTAAGAGTCTTCGCAGGATAGATAGTCCACTCCAGGGCCATCCAAGCTCAAAGATGCTTAAAGGCGTTGAAGTATCTACAGGCTCTCTCGGTCAGGGGCTGTCAATAGCCAATGGTATTGCAATGGGTTTGAAAATTGATGGACTGGATTCCCGCGTTTACTGTGTTCTGGGGGATGGCGAGGTGCAGGAAGGCCAGGTGTGGGAAGCTGCAATGACTGCAGCCCATTACTGTCTCGATAATCTCTGTGCCATTATAGACAATAATGGATTGCAGATAGACGGCTATTGCTGTGATGTTATGAATATTGAGCCGTTAACAGGAAAGTGGAAAGCCTTTGGCTGGAATGTCATAGATATAGATGGCCATAACATGGAACAGATAGTCGATGCTCTTGATGACGCAGAAGCTGTAAAGGGCAAGCCTACCGCTATTATTGCCAGGACTGTAAAGGGCAAGGGGGTTTCATTTTTTGAGGGGAAGGCAGAGTATCATGGAATGGCGCCTACAAAAGAGGAGCTTGAAAAGGCATTAAGGGAGTTGGAAACAAATGGGAAATAGAGAACAGCAGTCAGCGGTCAAAACGCAGGCAGTAGCCACAAGAGATGCATACGGCGCGGCCTTGCTTGAACTTGGAAGGAAAAAAGAGGATATAGTGGTACTCGATGCCGATCTTTCTGGCTCAACAAAGACAGGAAAGTTTTTCGCTGCCTTTCCCGAAAGGTGCTTTAATCTGGGGATATCTGAACAGGATATGGTTGGAGTTGCAGGAGGGCTCTCCCTGACAGGGAAGATCCCTTTTGCCTCGACCTTTGCAATATTTGAGACTGGAAGAGCATGGGAGCAGATCAGGCAGACCATCTGCTATTCTGGGCTCAATGTAAAATTAGTAGCAACCCATGGTGGTCTCACTGTTGGCGAAGACGGTGCATCCCATCAGGCCCTGGAAGACATAGCATTGATGAGA
>JAHFER010000283.1 GCA_023248365.1 Nitrospirota bacterium | reverse complement strand
GCATTAAATATCTCAACTGAAACATACTGAATTGATATTCTGCTCCCGCAGGCCCTGCATCTGCCTCTGAGTATTAGAAAGCTTAACACAGGTATGTTATCATAGAACCTTATCGGTGTATTGCAGGCAGGGCAATGCGAAGAAGGCGACACAATCGACTGCTTCAGGGGCACGCGGTAGATACAAACATTGAGGAAACTTCCTATGCTGGCCCCAATCATAAAAATATAGAGATATAAAAGGGTCATTATAAGGTATATAACCCCCCTCCCATTAATCCCTTCCTGCAAGGGGGGGGGAGATTATGAGGAGCATTGGCATCACTGATCATATAAGGGTTCATGTAAGTATTCCAAGTTTGCTTGACATACATCATCAATGAATTATAATCATGGCGGAACAATCATGCAAGTAAGAATAACGAAACCATAAGGATAAAATATTTCATGAATTATAAAATAGCCGTATTAGGCGCAGGAAGCTGGGGAACAACACTGGCAATGCTGTTGGCAGAAAAGAATAATGATGTGGTTCTATGGGCGTATGAAAAAGAGCTTGCTGAAGTTATAAAAACCAAAAGAGAAAACACATTTTATCTGCCGGGTTATACATTACCGGAAAATATATATCCTACAAATTCCCTTAAAGAGGCAGTAGAAGCCTGTTATATAATCATATCTGTAGTCCCTTCACATGCGGTAAGAACGGTGTTTACAAGCCTTAAGGGGTTTATGCCGGACGTACCGATAGTAAGCGCCACAAAAGGAATAACGATTGATACACTCCAGACAGTCTCACAGGCTCTAAAGGACATACTACCTGAATCTACATTCAGAAAGTTTATCACCCTCTCAGGGCCGAGTTTTGCAAAAGAAGTTGTAAAAAGGCTTCCAACGGCCATAACCCTTGCAGGAAACGATGACATCCTTTTGAAAGAACTCCAGAAGCTTTTTGCCCGTCCATATTTCAGGGTTTATACAAACATGGACGTAATAGGGGTTGAAATAGGCGGCTCTTTAAAGAATGTGATGGCTATTGCAACTGGTTGTTCAGACGGGCTTGGCTTTGGTCATAACACAAGGGCGGCGCTGATAACAAGAGGTCTTGCAGAGATTAAGAGGCTTGGTTTGGCTTTGGGGGCTCAACCTTCAACATTCTATGGACTATCAGGGATAGGAGATTTAGTTCTGACATGTACAGGAGAATTAAGCAGGAACAGGACTCTGGGATTTAAGGTAGGTCAGGGGATGAAACTTAGAGAAATATTAGACGAGATGTCAGACCATGGAACAGTTGCAGAGGGGGTCAGGACAGCCAGGGCCGCTATCGAACTTTCAAAGATACATAATGTACCAATGCCAATTACTCAGGAGGTATACAATCTCCTTTATGAAGGCAAAGATGTCCATCAGGTAGTTAATGATTTGATGATGAGGGAGATGAAAGAAGAATGAAACCGGATGATATTGAAAAGATACTCGAAGCAGTTAAAGAAAACAAAGTTAGTGTTGCTAAGGCATTGGAGAAACTCAAACATCTTCCCTATGAGAATCTTGATTTTGCACGGGTTGACCACCACAGACACCTCCGTCAGGGTATGCCCGAAGTAATCTACTGCGAAGGCAAAACCATCGAACAGGTGGTCAAAATCGTTGAAAGCATACTTGACAAGAATGGAGATATAATTGCAACAAGGGCAGACAGAGTCATATATGAGGCGCTGAAACCAATTGACAAAAGGACTGAATACAATGAAGCCGGCCGGGTGGCTACTATTCTACATAAAAAAAAGAAATCAAAAGCTAAGGGCATAGTCCTACTCATGACCGGCGGGACATCTGATATACCGGTAGCAGAAGAGGCTTATACAGTACTTAATGCCCTTGGCAGCAGGGTTAACACCCTTTATGATGTTGGCGTAGCCGGTATCCACAGGTTACTGGATAACCGTAAGGTAATTCAATCTGCGCGGGTGATTATAGTTATTGCAGGAATGGATGGAGCGCTGGCAAGCGTAGTAGGCGGACTTTCTTCTCAGCCTGTAATTGCGGTGCCGACAAGCAGCGGCTATGGAGCAAGTTTTGGAGGCATAGCAGCGCTTCTGACAATGCTGAATAGCTGTGCCGCAGGGGTTGCAGTAATGAATATAGATAATGGCTTTGGCGCTGCGTGTCTGGCACATAAGATAAATATGTTATGAAAACAGCATACTTTGACTGCTTCTCCGGCATAAGCGGAGATATGATCCTTGGGGCGCTGATTGATGCAGGGGCCTCTCTGGATAAGCTTAGGGAAGGATTAGCATGTCTGAACCTTGAAGGATTTACTGTTACTGCCTCAACTGTGGTAAAAAAAGGAATAAAAGCTACAAAGGCAGATGTTATTATTGAAACCTCTGATTTGCCTGAAAGACCGCTAAAAGACCTGCGTGAAATAATACTGGGCAGTGCTCTTGATTTAAATATAAAAAACAGGAGCCTTGCCATTATACAACGTATAGCTGAAGCTGAGGCAGTTGTTCATAATTGTCCTGTTGAAGAAGTGCACTTACATGAAGTTGGTCACATAGACACTATTGTTGACGTGGTAGGCTCTGTATATTGTCTTCAACTTCTCGGTATAGACAAGGTTATTGCCTCTCCTATTGATACAGGAAGCGGACAGGTTAAAATTTCCCATGGCATCTTTTCCATCCCTGCCCCTGCTACTGTTGAACTTTTAAAAGGGGTACCTGTATACTCAAGCGGGGTAAACAAAGAACTTACAACGCCGACAGGCGCTGCAATTATTACAACTATAGCATCTTCATTTGGCTCACTGCCGGAGATAAGATTATCATCTGTTGGTTATGGCGCAGGAGGGTGGGATCTGGATGAGAAGGCAAATATCCTGAGGGTTCTCATAGGCGAGGATAAATATGCCTGTGAAGAAGATGAGGTTTTGGTTATTGAAACAAATATTGATGATATGAATCCTCAGATATACGAATATTTAATTGAGAAACTGTTTCAAGCCGG
>JAHFER010000282.1 GCA_023248365.1 Nitrospirota bacterium | reverse complement strand
AAAGAGACCCATAACCCGAATGCGCTTCCATGGAATCGAGTTATCCTGCAAAGGGGCGGCTATTGTTTTATTATCAGCATCTGCAATAGAAACAGCCTGTGCGCCGGCCTCCATGAGTGTGTTCTCTACATGCTCAAGATTGGTTATCTCAGTAATAATTGAAAGTTGATACCAGCCCATTATTTTATCTTTTAAAGCATTACCTTCTCAAATCCCTATTTACCATATCTACTGCTATGCATGTTCTCCATCTTGTAGGATTACATTACCACACCTGCATTCTGCGAGCAAAGAAGACTATACATTATATATAAAGCTCATGTCCGAGTGGTGTATAAGATGGAAGGATGAAACCTATTTACTTGCAACGGCACGATATGTAGAGTTAAATCAAGTAAGAGCAGGAATTGTTGATGCACCGGAAATGTATCTATGGAGTAGTGCATCTGCACATAATTCAGCAAAAAATTACGTATGGTGCCCTCATAATTTGCCCTCAGATATATTTATAATCCTCTCACAATTTTCTATATATTCAAGCAAATACGGGGTCTCTTCAGAATTTAGCAACTGATCAAATTGAACCCCTGCCACATACACCCAGTGCCATTCGTAGTTAAATACTACCTTCCCTTTCACCACCTCCATCAGGTCCCTGCCCCTCATATCCTTAAACATGACCTCTAATCTTACTCCAGTACCCTCATCTATGGGAGAGTTTGAATAAAGCCCCATACCTCCTCTGTTGATATCTCTTGTCAAGGCATATAATGAGGCGCCGGTGGTATAAACAAGTCTGACTTTTGCGGTCAGTGGAAGCCTGGGATATTTGCGGTGCTCTTTCATCATCATTTGTGGATGCAAAGTCATTATCAGCCGCCAGTTGCGATCGTTATCCAATTTCAAACTAACTGACTTATTATAGTTTACGCTTTAGAATAGCATAAAACAGGCAGTGACAGAAGGTCTTTTTCATTCTCAAGAAATGTTTCTACTACATTAGGGTCTAAGTGGCCCCCTGTCAGGGATCGTATATGTTCTAATACCTTTTCATTTGGCCAGGCAGGGCGATAAGGACGATCAGAACTTAGGGCATCAAGTATGTCAACAACGGCAAAGATGCGTGCAGATAAAGGTATTTGCTCCCCCTTCAGTCCGCGTGGGTAACCTGTGCCATCCATTTTTTCATGGTGGCAATAAGGAATATCCAGAGCCGGACGCAGGTAGTCAATTGGTGACAGCATTTCATAAGCAAATACAGGATGCTTGCGCATTATTTCCCACTCTTCCTCATTGAGTGGACCGGGTTTGAGTAATATCCTGTCAGGTATGCCCATCTTGCCGATATCATGGAGAAGTGCACCACGACGGATATGAACCTGTTCGGCCCCCCTTATTCCCATGGCATGGGCAATCCTGACAGTCAATTCCGTAACGCGATGGCTGTGCCCTTCGGTCTCTTTGTCACGCAAATCCAATGCCCTGGACCAACCTTCAATGGTGGCATCGTAGGCTGTGATGAGAGCAAGATTGGAACGCTGCATTCCTTCGAACAACGCCGCACTGTCTATAGCAATCGCAGCCTGTCCGGCAAGGGATTCAAGAAAACCTAACCATTCATCATCAGGCTCTAAAGCGGAGCGGTGAAAGACCTCAAGAACACCTGTGACATTCCCCTTAGCAATGAGGGGAACTCCGTAGTATGAAATAAAATTTTCCTCGGTCATGTACACGGATCGCCTGAACCCGTCTGCTTTATGAAGGTCCGGAATATGGACCACGCAGCGCTCACTGGCTGCCTGACCCGCATAGCTCTCACCTACTTTTAAACGTGAATATTGAAGCGCCTGGGTTCGAAAACCAGAGCCTGCAGCATATTCAAGGGTCTGAAGAACGGGTTTGTATAACAGAATATCGGCGGCATCAACCTTTAATTGGCCTATAACCTCATTTATAATGACGTTGAGTGTAACGTGCTGATCGAGGCTGGCAGTAATGGTCATATCAATCTTACGCAGCGCTGTAAGTCTCTGTAATTGACATCTGTTTCTTTCCTCTATTTCCTTGCGAACGGTAATGTCCCGGTCAATGCCCCGGTAGCCCCTCAAATGCTTGTTGGCATCAAGGATCGGTACACCGCTGGTCTCCAGAACTACGTGATGCCCGTCTTTGTGAAGGTTCGTATTCTCTAACCTGCTAAAAGGCATCCCATCCTTAGCTATCCTGCCAAACTCCTTTGCAACACGTTCAGCCTCTTCCGGAGGCATTAGATCAAACAGAGTCCTTCCAATGAGTTCCTCCGGCTCATATCCCAACAGGTCTTTGACCCTTGGACTGGCATACGTGTAGGCAGCATTTTCATCAACCTCCCAAATCCAGTCGCTTGTGTTTTCTGTCATGGCCTTAAACCTATCCAAGCTCTCCTTTTGTTCAGTGATGTCCATTGTATACTCGATCATCTGAGCAACATCCCCATTGTTATCTAAAATGGGATACCCGAAAACTTGTATTAACCTAGTATTATTAGGGATATCGCTATGAACATGTTCAACGGTAACAGGCTTCTTTGTTCTTTTGACTTCTGCTAAGGGACACAGATACCCCTCATTGATACAGGGCGCTGTTTTATGATGCATTACTTCATAACAATGTATTTTTTTGGATGAGGTTCCTGCATGTGTTGAGGAATTTGCCATTATGATTGAATAGTCGTCAGCGTTTACAACAAAAAATGGGTGTGGAACCGAATCAATTACTTTCTTTAAGAATTCGCTCTGCTCCCTGAATTTTTCCTTTTCAAAGTAAATATTGCGGGTCTTACCTTCGATCATGTTTTCAAGTATTTCGTTTTTTTGTTTTTCACGTTCCAGCTTTTTCTCCAAAGTATCCCTGTTCATGAATCCTTCTCCGTATCTGGTAGAAAAGTCAGTTCGAATTCACAGACCTCGCCCCCATTAAGCGTACAGGTTCCCTGTTTGTATTTGATAGGGACTTGATAGTATCCGGCAACTCCATCAATTAACCCTTCCATGAACTGGCAGAGACCTCTCT
>JAHFER010000281.1 GCA_023248365.1 Nitrospirota bacterium | reverse complement strand
TTAAGTATAAACCCTTTAGAGGTCTCAGGTACTATAATATCGTCTGTTCCTGAACCTTCTTCTATGCTCCTCCTCAGTTTAGGTTTAGGAGTAATTGGTATATTGGGTTACTTAAGACGTTTTAATAGAAAAAATATAAATAGTATTATTCCTACGTAGTCGTCCATAATTTTTCTAGTATGAGGTAACCATGCGGAAGAAGAATTGTACCAAGCTTTAGTGTCCATTTTTTTCATCTTACCTCATCCAATCATGTGATATTTTGTACATGAATATCTCTAATAAAATACATGATGAACTGTCTCAAGGAATCTCGGTTTTAAGAAGATGGACGCGGATAGCTTTAACAGAAGGGAAATGTAATTTTGTGGTCACAATTGTTGACATAACTTGAAGCATCCTGATATAATTTTTCTGGGAGGAAATCGAGATGAAGATAGCAACGATTAGAGAATTCAGGGACAAGGCTACAAGTTATTTTAAAGAGGAGGAACCCGTTCTTGTTACAAGACATGGCAAGGTTACGGGGCTTTACCTGCCGATGGAGCATCCAGATAACTTTCCTTTTGAACTCAGAAAAGAGATACTTGTGCGGCTTGGAGAATATATCAGCCGTTCCCTTGAGAAAAAAGGGATAGAAGAGGAGAAATTACTTGCAGGATTCGAATCCTTTAAAAAGACTCGCCGCAGACGCTAATGTTATTTTGTCGGCTATTGCCGGAAAGGCCGCACTTCGGGTATTTCTTGAGGAAGATATAGAGATTGTGACAACGCAATATAATATCGAAGAAGTCAGGGAATACATCGGTGTTATAGCAGAAAAATATGCCTTGAGCGAGGAGGTTCTGGAATCACAGCTAAGATTATTGCCTCTGAAGGAGTATCCCCGTATTTTCTACAAGGACTTTATTCAAAGGGCAACGAAGAAACTTTCAGGAAGAGACAGTGATGATATAGAACTTCTTGCGCTTTCAATGAAACTGGAGGTGCCGGTCTGGAGTAATGACAGAGATTTTACAGATTTAGGTATAGAAGTTTATACAACTGCCAAGCTCTTGAAAATTCTTAACGTATAATATTGGTAAGCGGCATCCAGCGGTTCAATTCCACGATGTAAAAAGTATTGACTTAAAAATTCTTTATCGGGTACAAAAAGATATTTTCGTTCTCTCATCACAATTGATTTTACTCCTGTAATCATGTAAGATTTTGTGCATGGATATCTTTAATAAAATACAGCATGATCTTTCTGAAGGAATTTCGGTTTTAAGAAGGGAAGGCACTTCTGTTTTTCTGAAGACAATGGCAGAGGTGGATGTCCTGAAGTCTAAGTTTGACCTCTACAGGATCCATGGAAATTTATCTGATCTTTATAAAGAGCTTGGCGAGAGGTTTATCGGGGCTGTTGAAAGAAGGGATTATAATTTTCTACAGAGTGAGGATGTAAAAGAGTTGCTTGAAAATATTGAAACTGTGCGTCTTGAAGAAGAAAGTCAGAAGAAGGAGTTAGAAGATCTGAAAAGTTTACCCAAAGAATGACGGCTTCGTAAAAAACTCCATCTGCGGCGTTGCGCTGCATCCTTCGTCATTGCGGCGTACAACAAAGTACGCCTCATTCCTCAGGATTTGCGCGCCTTGCACCTGGAACTTTTTACGAAGCCGTCAAGAATAGAAAGGCAGGATACGTATTATGTACAAAATATTTTTATTGTGGGTATTTGGTCTTTGTCTTTTATTAACCTCCTGTGCCCCGAAGCTTATCCCGGTGTCGTCTCAATCAGGCAAGATTGAGATAGAATCCAATATAGTTACAAAGGCAAAAGGTAATATCGAGGTGTCTGTTCAGACAGGCGAGTGGCGCTATCAGCCGCTCTCTGTGAATGATTATTTTACTCCGTTTCTGTTTCTTATAAGAAATAAGACAGGCGAGAAGGTTCCAATTAAATATAGCAGTTTTGTGTTATTTGATGAAAATGGAAATCAGTATGAGGCTATACCGCCTGATGGGATTGAATACATGCTGGTTTCACGAGATGGTTATGGTGATACATATCCTGGGATGATCTTTAGATATGAAGAAACAAAACCTCCATATACTTTTGGTTATGAGATTCCTTCGTATCTTAAAAGGCCTATGAGTAATATAACAATACTTGCACTACCTGAAACTTCTATATATCCTAATTCTCAGGTGCGCGGTTTTGTCTATTTTCGTAAGGCAATAACATATGGTAAGGGATTGAAGTTAAGGGTTGAATTGAATGGTTTTGAGGATGAGTTTGAGTTTGAAATAAAGAAGTAAGAAGTTAGGGGAGGGATGTTTGTTACTTGCTGGTATAGACATCGGCACAAATACACTGCGATTACTTATTGAAGATTTCTCTTCTGATGGAACATACCGTAAGATTAAATCAGAACGACATATAACAAGACTTGGGGAAGAAATTTCCAGTACAGGCAGATTAAAGACAACTGCAATGGATCGAACCATGTCTATACTGAAAAGGTTTTCTAAGATATGCAGTGAATATCCTCTGAATGGGATTTATGCAGTGGCAACAAGTGCGGTAAGGGAGGCTTCTAACGGCGCTGATTTTATTAAAAAGGTAAAGACAGAGACAGGGCTTGATGTAGATGTAATTTCAGGTGATGAAGAGGCAAGGCTTACAATGCTGGGTATATCTTCCGGGCTTGATTTAAAAGTAAGTGATTTCCTTTTAATGGATATTGGCGGCGGCAGTACGGAGTTTGTTTTTGCATCTGAAGGTAATATTATTTCCAAAGTTAGTACGGATCTTGGAGTTGTAAGATTTACGGAACGATATTTGAAATCAGACCCACCCGGGAATAATGAGATAGAGACATTAGAGGCGGCCATTGATGAGCGTCTTAACACTATGGTGAGTTTTAAAGATCTGTGCAATATCAGAGACGCCGGCTTTGTCGGGACAGCAGGCACTGTGACCACACTTGCTGCTGTAGAGCAGAAGATGACAGTATATGATCCCAGGAAAGTAAATGGCTATAAGATAAGTAAGAAAGGGATTGAGATT
>JAHFER010000280.1 GCA_023248365.1 Nitrospirota bacterium | reverse complement strand
CCAATGTCAGTAAAGGCGGAACCGGCGTCTACCTGAATAAGTCGCTTAAAGTTGGCACAGCAGTAAGTATTACCTTCACACAAAGAGATTTTGGAGGTGATAGGAGATTTGAAGATGAACCCGGCACTATTGCCTGGTCTTCGAGATGCGGTTCAGTATATGCCGCAGGTATAAAGTTTGATTCGCCTGTAGTGGGATAGTATTTGTGAGTCTTATCCGTTGAAAAAGATTACTGGATTCCCGTTTTCACGGGAATGACGTTTTTTCAAAGAACCTACTACGTTAGAAACAATAAAATAATTCCAAGTACAATCCTGTAATAAACAAACAGGTTGACCTTATGCCGGCTAAGGTATTTCAGAAGGTATTTAATTGCAAGGAAGCCTGATATTGCTGAGGTAATAAATCCTGCTATAAGAGGCTGGAAACCGCCGGCGGGGAAACCTGCCTTATAAACGTGCATAAGACTAAGCAATCCTCCGGCAAGAATAATCGGCGCGCTTAACAGGAATGCAAATCGTGCGGCTGTCTCACGTTCAAGATTTCTAAAGAGCCCGGCAGTAATAGTTATGCCGGAACGGGACACACCTGGTATGACGGCAACGGCCTGTGCAAAGCCTATAGTAATGGCATCAAGCATATTCATGTGAGAGGTCTTTCTTATTTTCCTACCCTTTGTCTCTGACCACCATAATATAATTGCAAATAAGATAAGTGTAATGCCTATTAAACGCGGAGATCTGAAGACTGTTTCAATCTTGTGTTCAAGGGCTAATCCTGCAATACCAGCCGGAATGGTGCCTATAATTATATACCATCCCATCATTCCTTCAGTATTAGACTCATTAAGGCTGCCCCTGCTGTTCAATCGCATCCCGAGCATCCCGTAAATAATCCTGCAGAAGTCCCGCCAGAAAAAAACAAGTATACCGGCAAGAGTTCCCAAATGAAGTACAGCATCAAATGCAAGCCCCGGGTCATTCCATCCCAAAAACCACGGCGCAAGTACAAGATGAGCTGTACTGCTTACAGGCAGGAACTCAGTAAGCCCCTGTATGATTCCTAATATAATAGCTTGAAACATTTCAGGTGAAGATAATAACAACAACGTATTAGGATGTCTACAAATAAATGCGAAATGCGGTACTACCAAATGATATTTAGTTCCTTAACTGACCTGAGATGATTATCGCAAGTAACCAGCATCCCTTTGTGATGAATTGTTGTTGCAGCAATAATGCGGTCAGCGGGATCAGAATGGGCAAATCCGGAATGGGATACAGCAATCTGAGCAATGTCCGGAATTATGGGCAATACCTGAAGTCCTCGCGCTGCAAGCATTAACTTAATAAATGACAGTGCATCTGTGCCTGGGTCAATTCTTCCTTTCTTAATCAGCATCGCAACTTCCCACAGTGAAATATCGCTGCATGCAAGGCGCTTTTTGCGTTCCCCATCATCAATGGCATGTTTTGCCTTTGGGGTTAGCTTGTCCGGAGCCAGTGCATCAAAAATCAGGGCACACGTATCAAGGATTAGCACTCTCTGCCTCCCATTTCTCTTCAAGGGGGGAAACTACGTCACCTACTCTGCATTTTTTCCGTAATAGTGAAAGATGCCGCCGTGCTGCCGACCGCTCATTCTGCGCCGGTATAATACGGGCTATCACCTTTCCTCTCAAAGTAACTAAAACTTCCTCCCCTGATTTAACTTTACCAAGATAGTCAGGGAGATGATTCCGAAACTCTGTGACATTAACTTCCAGCATGACAGGCCTCCTATATCATGTACATTGGAAGTGTACATAATGCTGATTTAAAAGTCAAACTTATTGTAGTTACTAAGCGCCACTGCTTCATTTTCTGTCATTTCTTCGTGATTTTGCGCCTGGTTTCTATCGTTGCTAAGCTCCTGCATCCATAATATACAAAGCAGAGCTTTTAGCCAATAACATTCCCAGGCCGGAGCTTTGGAACAAGAACAACCACATTTCCCCAATCTCGTTTTCCATCAGGGTTCTTCATTGACACTGACACATGAAACATCTATACTGAACTTGTTGTAATTGAGCGGGGGTAGGCGGGAAGGTGAAATGACTAAAAGTACTATAATAGAAAAAGAGACCTTCAGATACGAGGATATTAGTTCCCTTCCGGAGGGGAATTATGAGATTGTTAATGGAGAGCGAAGGGATATGACACCAACAGGTTTTGAACATGGAGATTTTGAAAGTATTTTTTCCGGGTTGTTGAGAAAACATTTAAGCGGCAGAGGTTATGTTGCAGTAGGGGAAGTAGGTATAGTTATAAAAAAGAGACCGCTCACACTCAGGGCAGCAGATGTTGTGTACATAAGCAAAGAAAAATCCCCTGAAAGGCCCAAAGGTATGCTGGAGATTCCGCCCGATCTTGTAATAGAGATAGTATCTGAAAGCAATACCCAAAGTGAGCTTACAGAGAAAGTAAAAGACTATCTTTCGATTGGTATAGGAAGAATAGTACTTGTGGACCCGCAGAGTGAGACCCTGAGTATTTATCAGAAAGGGAAAAGGGAGGTCTTGTTTTATGAGTTTGATGAGGAGTTTGAGCTGATTGAGGGGCTGAAGATAAAGATGAATGATAACATCATGGAAGCCTGAACCGTAAAAACATGTCTTCAAAAAAAGTCTTGTTCTTTGTAGTCCTGGAGCCATAGGAGTTGATCGGTAAGGTCTCCCTGAGCATGATGTCTGAGTAAGGCAAGGGTACGTCGAATTAACTCTCGGAATGGAAGATGGCTGGATAAAATAATACCACTATGATGTTGACCGGAAGCGGCGTAGTCGCGGGAAATCTGTACAAAGTCTTTCACATTGAAGGTCAGGATCACCCGTCCCTGAACTGTTGCAAAGGATAGTTGTTCAGGATCTGTACGACCCAGGTTGCCGGCATCCTTGGTGGAGAGGCAGTCCATACCACGGTCCCGCAGGACTTCAGATAACAGGGGATCGACATCTTCATCAAGGTAGAGTTTTAGCGACATAAAACCAACAAAGTCAAATTGAAAATTGAAACAGCTT
>JAHFER010000279.1 GCA_023248365.1 Nitrospirota bacterium | reverse complement strand
CACAAACAGGACAATCAAGAGGGTGATTGATAAGCAGAAACGCAAGAATTGCCTTTTGGGCATCTTTCACTTTGCTACTCTTTGTCTTAACTACCATGTTCTGTAATACGCGTGAGGTACAGGAAGTAACAAGCTTTGCAACACCTTCAACCTCTACAAGACACATCCTGCAGGACCCCTGGAGGGAAAGCCTTGGATGGTAGCAGAAATGGGGAATTTCTATGCCCAATTTCCTTGCCGCCTCAATTATCAATGTCCCATCAGTAACTGTTGTCTCTGTATCATCTATTATTAGAGTAACCATAATACCTCTCTATTATTAACCAATTAGGCTACCGACACAGTTCACGGTTTTCCCTACCTGTCCACATCACCCAGCACCGGGTCAATACTCCCTATTATTGCAATCAGGTCTGAAATGTAACTGCCTTTTGCCATTGAAGGCAGTGTCATGAGGTTTGCAAATGAAGGACCTCTTATCCTGAACCTGTAAGGTTTTTCTGAGCCATCGCTTACAATAAAATATCCTAATTCCCCGCGGGGACTCTCTACACTTGTATATACCTCTCCCTTCGGAACAGCAAATCCATTGGCGGCTATAAGAAAGTGATGAATAAGTGCTTCCATACTATTGTTAAGTTCATTTCTCGGTGGCAGAATTATCTTTCTATTGTTAGCCTTAACAGGCCCTTCAGGGAGTTTATCAATCACCTGTTCTATGATCCTAAGACTCTGCCTCATCTCCTCTACGCGAATAATATAGCGGTCATACACGTCCCCGTTTTCTCCGACAGGCACCTCAAAATCAAAGTGATCATAAGAGGAATATGGAGAATCCTTTCTTAAATCCCTGGCCAGGCCAGAACCTCTGAGCACCGGCCCGCTGGCACCAAGACTCAATGCCTCCTTTGACGAAATTGCCCCGATGCCCTTTGTCCTCTTTAACCATATTGGATTTTTCGTAAGCATCTTTTCATAGGTTGTAATTTTCTCAGGAAATGTTTTAACTATCTCCATTACCTTTTCAACCACACTAACAGGCAGGCCTTCAGGAAGTTCATCCCGTATGCCTCCAATAGTAATATAGCTTGTCATCATCCTGGCTCCGGAGATCATTTCAAAGATGTCTAAAATTGTCTCTCTTTCCTGAAAGCAGTAGAGCAGAACACTTGTTGCCCCAAGTTCATGTGCCATAACACCTGTCGCCAATAAATGGCTCGTGAGCCTGTTTAATTCGCAGAGCAATACCCTTATATACTGTGCCCTTAGTGGGATATCCAGACCGAGCAGTTTTTCCACTGCCATACAGTATGCAAGGTTATTAAAAAGATTCGACAGATAATCAGCACGGTCCGTAAGAGTCAATGCCTGAGGGTAGGTAAGGTGTTCACCTGATTTTTCAATACCGGTATGCAGGTACCCAATTTCGGAAATTATCCCTTTTATTTTTTCTCCCTCTAATTCTATAATTAGCCGCAGCAGACCGTGTGTCGAAGGGTGCTGGGGGCCCATGTTAATGATTATCCTGCCTTCTTTACCTCTTAAACCGAGTCTTTCAAGACTGCTGAATGCCATACTATCAGGAGTAAGCTCAAGGTATCCGTTCTTTTCACCTTCCCTGATAAACGGGAGATGCTGTTCTTCAATAGAGTCTTTGTTCCATGTGAAGACTACCTCTTCACCTCCAAGTGGATAATCCTTCCTCAGTGGATGCCCTTTCCATCCCTCGGGCATAAGTATACGCCTTAAATCCGGGTGTCCATCAAAAACAATCCCGAACATATCGTAGACCTCACGTTCATACCAGTTCGCAGATGGATATATTGCAGTTACAGACCGAACTACAGGATTATTTGAAGAAAGATGAACTTTCAAACGAACAATTGAACCATCTTCTGAAGACGTAAGGTGGTAGACTAAATCAAAGCGCGGCTCTTTTCCATAATAATCAACTGCAGTGAGATCTGACAAATAGTCAAAGCTGAGGTCAAGGTCATCCCGCATTAATTTCATTACCTCAAATATCCTGTCTTTTTGGACAGTTATAGCTGTGTCCCCTATCGCTCCTGATGCACCAGCAGTTGCTCCGCCAAGAGTTTCTATTATCTTATTTATGGATTTTGTTGTTTTCATCATTTCGAAATCTTTCCCTGAAGTTTAATCAAACCAAATAACAACGCCTCAGGTGTAGGTGGACAACCCGGTACATAGACATCAACAGGTATTATTTTATCAACTCCCTGAACAAGGGCATAGTTGTTGAAAATTCCTCCTGAAGATGCACAAGCACCCATGGAAATCACCCATTTGGGTTCAGGCATCTGCTCATAGAGTCTTTTTACGACAGGAGCCATTTTCATTGAAACACGGCCGGCAACTATTAACAGGTCAGATTGTCTCGGTGAGGCCCTGAAGACTTCTGCACCAAACCTTGCTATATCAAATCGTGAGGCAGCAGTAGACATCATTTCAATAGCACAACAGGCGAGTCCAAATGATAAAGGCCACAAGGATGACTTTTGTGCCCATTTGACAATGTCATCCAACTTGAGGGTAAGAGGTAAGGCAACAAATAAAGGATCCATAATTTCTCCCTTCCATTAGCAATATCTTCTTGCGGCAATACAGCACTGCATGAAAAAGAAAGGATCAAAGATGTTCCTGCAGGATGAAAAAGTTACACCGAAACCTTAGCGGGCCTTCTTAACAGATATTCGTGAATAGCTTTTGAGGCCTTCTTGGCCTGGCCCATGGCCTTTATAACAGTGGCGCCGCCCGTTACAATGTCCCCTGCTGCGTATACCCCCTCTCTGGAGGTTTTGCCTGTTGCAGGGTCAACAATAATTATTCCTTTTATGTTAGTTTCAAGGCCGGGTGTTGTATTTTTGATTATTGGGTTTACACCAAAGCCCAGGGCCATTACAACAGTATCAACCTCTTCAATAAACTCTGACCCGGGAACCGGCTCCGGGATCCTCCTGCCGGAGGAATCTGGTTCGCCAAGCGCCATCTTAACACATTCCATAGCCTTAACAAAATAATTCTCATCACCAATAAACCTTACA
>JAHFER010000027.1 GCA_023248365.1 Nitrospirota bacterium | reverse complement strand
CAAAAGGGAGAAATACAGCAAATGGGTAATGAGATCCTTAATAAATTACAGAACAACACTCCTAAAAACCTTTTGGAGCCCAAAGAAAATTCCCAGCACACAACGAAAGAAGGTATGCAGGAAGGAGTCCAGTCAAAGGCATAAACAAATAAACCACAGATAAACACGGGTTAACACAAAAAAGTTTTAACAAAAAAAGAATTCCGCCACAACAGTAAATAAATATAACTTTTTTGTTTCACCAGTGTTAATCTGTGGTTTGTTTAATCCCCTATAAACCGTTCTTCCGGATGTTTATCAAAATACTTAATCCAGTAATTCAGTTCTGACTCAGTGGCCTGAATCCTCGGTATCCGGAGAGGGTCAAAGGCAGGTTTGGCAGGGCCTCCGGCTACCATAAGCACACCAAGATGCCTGTAAACTGTTCCTTCATAACTTCCGTTTAAAAGGAGATCTTTGTCCTGAGGATAAATCCCCATGGGGAGAGAGAGGGCAACGACTGAATATCCGGGGACTGCCTCCTGAATGACCTTCACTGCCAGGGCTAACTGCCGCTTCACCCCCTCAGAATTCAACTTTGACAGGGTCGCATGCCAGTAGGTATGGTTGCCGATCTCAAACCCCTTGCCTGCCAGATAACGAAGTTTCTCCTTCGTATATTCCGGTTGATTAAAGAGGCGGTTCGGAGGGTCTGCTGCAGGAAGGACAAAGAATGTTGCAGCCAATCCAAAGTCAGTATGGACCTTGTTAAAAGATTCGAGAATTCCTACAGCACAATCAGGGTCAACACGGTAGCTGCCCTTTCCGTCAGGAATAAACCTGAGTTGCCCTGGCGATGAATCATCAAACGTAAGGATTAAAGGGGTTCTGCCTTTTTCTACTTTAATACGCTTTTTCAGAAAATCCTCAAGCCTGATCAGGCTATAGCCCTTTTCATAGAACCGTTGCAGGTCTTTCCTGAAATTCTCAGGCGTGCGGGTCCAGCGCGCCTCCGGATAGGCTATTTTATGATATTCGAGGATCATAATCTTTCCCTTCTGATTAAGAGGAAGAAGATTATCAGCCCATACCGGCAAGGTAAAGCTTAATAATATGAAAGATAAGAGGCAGGCAGTTTTTAAAATCCCTGCAATATTACATAAAGAATGTTGTCTTGATTTAACGGTATTCAAATACCTAAGGGGAATCATGCGTCTTAAAAATACCTTCCAACTTTTCTACAATCATGGTAATTGGCACCTCTTCCTGTGCCTTGTTTTTCATGTTCCGTATTATAACCACTCCCTTTGACAGTTCATCATCGCCAATTATGAGAACAAATTCTGAATCAAATTTATCTGCCTTCCTCATCTGACTTTTAAGGCTCCCGCCGTCATAATCAGTGATTGCAGAAATGCCTTTTTTATGCAATTGATTGATTATTTGAAATGCCTTTTCCTGGGCCTTATCACCGAGGGCGGCAACAAAAACATTTATTAATTTTACTGCAACTGAACTGCTGTCGAAATTTGAGAATAGTCTCTCAAATCCTATGGAAAAACCAATTGCAGGCGTGGGTGGCCCGCCCAATTCTTCAACCAGCGAGTCGTATCTCCCGCCGGCAGCAACCGCATTCTGTGCACCTAAAGAACCGCTCACAAACTCAAAGGTAGTACGAGTGTAATAATCAAGACCACGGACGAGCCGCTGATTAATATTATATGAAACACCGGCCAGCTTCAGGCAGTCCTGAAGGGTATTGAAATGTTTGAGGCAGTCATCACAGAGATAATCAAGGGTCTTTGGCGCCCCTTCAGCAATGGCATGGCAGTGTGGAGATTTACAATCAAGTATCCTCAGGGGATTTAACTCATACCTCCTCTGGCAGTTATCACACAAATTACTCAGCTTATCTGAAAAGAAATTCCTTAATGCCTCTCTGAAGGCCGGTCTGCATATTGGACATCCGATACTGTTTACCTGCAATTCAACACCTTTAATATTCAGGGAGTTAAAAAACAGGTCAAGCATAGAGAGCATCTCAGCATCTATCTGCGGGCTGGCAAAACCAAATACCTCAGCGCCAATCTGATAGAACTGCCGGTAACGTCCAGCTTGAGGTCTCTCACGCCTGAACATAGGACCGATATAGTAAAGCTTTGAAAATGGCAATGAATGAGAAAGGTTATGCTCTACAAAGGAACGGACCACAGAAGCGGTACCTTCAGGTCTTAGAGCAATCTTTTTACCGTCCCTGTCGTCAAAAAGGTACATCTCCTTTTCTACAATATCTGTGGTCTCGCCGATACTCCGCAGGAACAGCTCTGATGATTCTAAAACAGGTATGATAATCTCTGAATAGCCAAAGGTATGAAAAATCTCACGAGCTTTATTCCGTATATGCTGCCATACACGCGCCTCATCAGGCAGAACGTCTTTAACACCCTTTATTCCCTGAATTTGTGCCATAGGGAGTTATGGTGTTCCTGTTGCTGTAATCATAAACAGCCTGCCGCCCATAAACTCACCAACAATCTTATCCCCTGTCTTCAGGGCTGATGTCATAGAAAGGTTATTGTTTCTCATAACCATAACCCCTTCAAATAGTGCCATATTGAGTTTCTTTAATATACCTTCTTTTACTGTAATAACATGAAGATCATTGTTAATCTCAATAATCTCTCCTTCGACTTTACCAGCGCCGGTTTCATTCCCATGATAGAGTGTTGTTATGTCAAATTTTCTTACAGGTTTATTGTCATCAGGCGGCACTCCTGCAGTAACAAAAACTATCTCCCCTCCAAGGGTTGGGCAAATTTCACTGCCGGATGTATAGGTGTATGTCCACACCTTGTACTGAGTCCCGGGTTCAAGAGGCGCCTCCGGTGTTATAATCTCTTTATTCCCTTCCCATGTTGCCTTACCGCCGATACCCCACTCTGTTGTAAAGAGTGTACCGAGGCCGTATCTTCCTCCGGCAATGTTTACTGACTCAAGATTGTTTTTATAATCATACACACCTGCTGACATGGGAGCGGTAGTCTTATCCCAGGTAATGACAATTGGTAATGCCGGATCTGCGTTTTTTGAGTTATTAGACGGCTGAGAGGCTGCTATCTTCACTGGCGGAGGGCATACGGCGTACGCTGGAAGACTAAGGCAAACCAGAGATACTATAATTAAAATTAAATATAAAAGTTTTTTCATACGTATCCTTTGAAGAAATAAAATATTATAGGAGGCTATTGCAAAAGTCTGGGAAACGAAGAGTTTGTCATTCCCACGAAAGTGGGAATCCAGACCCAGGCATAGCACTGGATTCCCGTTTTCACGGGAATGACGACTTTTGTAAGAGCCTCATATTTTTAATTTTTGATTTTCTCATGAAATTGCATCTGCCAGGATTGTTACGGTATTTTTCAACACTTCCAAAAAACCTCCGCTAAGGGTCATGTTGCTTATTGAACCATGCGAGTCAGTAATCTTCAAATTACCTGTTGTAAGGCTTGTAATAAGCGGGGCATGGTCTGCAAGAATACCGAGGTATCCCATATCACCGGGGGCAATAATAGAAGTCACCTCTGCATCATAAACAGTCTTTTCAGTTGTAATAATTATTAATTTAAAACTCTTAGCCAACTCTTTTCCCCCTCCCCTTTGTCCCCTCCCGCAAGGGGAGGGGATTTAAGGAGTATCTCTAACAGACACTAACCACTGTCACGTTTCACAGTTTTCTACACACCTGTCTTTAACTTCTCAGCCTTTTCCATAACCTCTTCAATCGAGCCTACCATGTAGAATGCCTGCTCCGGGATATCATCTACCTGCCCGTCAATTATCATCTTAAAGCCCTTTATGGTATCCACTAATTTGACATATTTCCCAGGGGTTCCGGTAAATGCCTCTGCAACAAAGAAGGGTTGTGAGAAAAATTTCTGAATCTTTCTGGCCCTGTTAACTGTCAGCTTATCTTCTTCTGAGAGTTCATCCATTCCAAGAATGGCAATAATATCCTGCAGGTCTTTGTATCTCTGAAGAATCTTCTGAATAGTTCGGGCTACGTTGTAATGTTCTTCGCCTATTATCTTAGGGTCCAGGATTCTTGATGTAGAATCAAGCGGGTCCACCGCAGGATAAATACCAAGCTCGGCAATCTGCCTTGAAAGAACCGTAGTAGCATCCAGATGTGTAAAAGTTGTCGCCGGCGCAGGGTCTGTAATATCATCTGCCGGAACATATATGGCCTGTACTGATGTAATGGAACCCTTTGTTGTTGAAGTAATCCTTTCCTGAAGCTCACCCATTTCTGTACCAAGACTCGGCTGATAACCGACGGCTGAAGGCATTCTTCCGAGGAGCGCTGACACTTCTGAACCTGCCTGAACAAACCTGAAGATATTGTCAATAAATAATAACACGTCCTGATTCATCTCATCCCTGAAATACTCGGCTATTGTCAGGCCAGACAGGGCAATACGGAGTCTTGCACCCGGCGGTTCGTTCATCTGCCCGAACACCAGAGAGGTCTTGCCTAAAACACCTGATTCACTCATCTCAAGGTAGAGGTCATTACCCTCTCTTGTCCTTTCACCTACCCCGCAAAAAACTGAATATCCGCCATGCTCTGTAGCAATACTCCTGATAAGTTCCATTATGATAACAGTCTTTCCAACCCCTGCACCACCGAAGAGACCTACCTTACCTCCCTTTGCATAAGGGGCAAGAAGATCAACAACTTTTATTCCGGTTTCAAGTATAGTTGTAACTGGAACCTGCTCTTCAAATGTAGGACTGGGTCTGTGAATTGACCAGCGTGTCTCCGGATGAGCTATTGGCCCCTTTCCATCTATTTCTTTCCCAAGCAGATTAAATATCCTTCCAAGGGTCTGTTCTCCCACCGGCACAGATATGGGGCTGCCTAAATCCAGCGCCTTCATCCCCCTGACAAGTCCGTCAGTTGAAGACATCGCTATACACCTTACAATATCGTTGCCTAAATGCTGAGCAACCTCAACAACAAGGTCAATCCCTTTTTCCTTATCTTCAATCTTTATTGCATTCAAGATCGGGGGAAGTTGTGCCTGTTCAAAACGCACATCCACTGTCGGCCCGATAACCTGTACTATAGTTCCATAATTCATGTTCCCAATACCTCCTTATTAAAAATTATGCTTTTCCCCAAAGTTGACGCTCAAAAATGCCCAAGTGCAAGGAAGGACAAGGATTTGAGCTGAGGCGTACTCCCTGTACGTTGAAGCTCTAATCCGCAGTCCTGACGCCGTAGACCCATTGCATTGACTTCGTCGCAATGGGTGCCCCGCGTTTTTCAACTACTTATTTCAGCGCTTCTGCGGAAGTTACTATCTCCAATATCTCCTTGGTAATTGCAGCCTGACGGGCTTTGTTACGCATGAGAGTAAGCCTGTCTATCATCTCTGTTGCATTATCAGTCGCGAGTTTCATTGCCATCATCCTGGAACCATTTTCCGATGTAAATGCCTCTGCTATTGACATATATATTTTAGTGGAAATGTATTTTGGCAATAATTTCTTAAATATTTCGTCAACACCGGGCTCATATATATACTCTATAATATCTTCTTCTTTAGACCCTTTTGGAGGTTCTATTTTCAAAAATTTTACAATTGTTGGTGTATAAGAAAGTACAGAATTATATGTCGTATATAATAGATATACCTCATCAAGCACACCTGAAAGATAATAATCTGTAATTTGAGCTGTTATTGCTTCAACCCTTTTGTAATCTAATTTTCCACCAAGGTCTACGACCTTATCCAAGATATCCCAGTCCCGCTTCCTAAAATAATCAAACCCTTTTTTGCCAAGCAAAACTAATTTTGAATTATTTTTAAGCCCCTTCAGAAAGGCCTCTGCCTTGAGGATTATGTTCGTATTATATGATCCGCACAACCCCCTGTCTGAGGTTATTATTATCAATCCGGTGTTTTTTATCTCCCTTGTTTCAAAAAAGGGATGAGAGAACTGGCCTGTCTGCGCCAGCCTGCCAAGAAGCTCTTCCAGCTTTCTGGCGTAAGGCTTTGTCTGGAGCATCCTGCCTTCTGTTTTTTTTAGCCTTGAGGCAGCTACCATCTGCATGGTACGGGTAATCTGCTTGGTCTTTTGAGAAGCTAAAATCTTTCTTCTGATCTGTCTTAGAGTTAGCATTACCTCTTCCTGTCCATCCACCTCTTTTTAAATGACTCTATTGAAGAATCCAATCTTTTAACTATGTCATCTGAAAGCGCCTTGCTCTTTTCTATTTCAAGACCCACATCAGGATATTCTTTATCCATAAATTCAAGGAATTCTTTTTCAAAACTGCGTACATCAATTGCCGGAATCTCATCGAGATACCCTTTTGTCCCTGCATACATAATCATAACCTGCTTTGAAAGAGAGACAGGTTCATACTGATCCTGCTTTAATATCTCCACCATCCTCTCACCACGGATAAGCTGTGCCTGTGTTGCCTTATCAAGATCTGAACTAAACTGGGCAAATGCAGCAAGTGCCCTGTACTGTGCAAGGTTAAGTCGAAGACTTCCGGCCACCTTTTTCATGGCCTTTGTCTGGGCATTACCACCAACCCTTGAAACTGAGAGACCAACGTTAATAGCAGGTTTTACGCCCGCATAAAAAAGGTCTGCCTCCAGATAAATCTGTCCGTCTGTAATAGATATAACATTCGTAGGGATATATGCTGACACATCACCGGCCTGTGTCTCGATAACAGGAAGCGCTGTCAATGATCCCCCGCCAAGTTCGTCCTTTAACTTTGCGGCCCTCTCAAGAAGCCTTGAGTGCAGGTAAAATACATCTCCCGGATATGCCTCTCTTCCCGGAGGACGCCTGAGGAGTAATGACAACTGCCTGTATGCCTGGGCATGTTTTGAAAGGTCATCATACATAACAACCACATGTTTGCCGGTATACATCAGTTCCTCACCTATCGCACAACCTGTATAGGGGGCAATATACTGCAGGGAGGCCGGTGCATCAGCAGTTGCGGACACTACAGTCGTAAACTCCATAGCGCCATATTTTTCCAGAACCCTTACAACCGCAAGGACATTGGCTGCCTTCAATCCTACTGCAACATATATACAATAAACACCCGTATTCTTCTGATTTATGATTGTATCTATCAGAACGGCTGTCTTTCCTGTCTGTCTGTCTCCTATGATAAGTTCTCTCTGCCCTCTGCCTATTGGAATCATACCATCTATGGCCTTAATACCAGTCTGAACAGGTTCCTTAACAGGCTGCCGCTCAACCACGTTAGGCGCCTTTCCTTCTAATGGACGATACTTATCAGTAACAATGGGGCCCTTTCCATCTATAGGTCTGCCAAGTGCATCAACAACCCGTCCGACAAGCGCCTCACCTACAGGAACACGTGCAATATTGCCAGTCCTCTTAACAGTATCCCCTTCTTTAATAAAAGTATCTTCTCCAAAGAGGATTACACCCACGTTATCCTCTTCCAGGTTAAAGATCATTCCGACAACATCTCCCGGAAACTCTACCAGCTCTCCTGCCATCGCATCTTCGAGCCCGTAGACCCTGGCAATTCCGTCTCCTACCTGGAGGACTGTACCAACACTCTCCATATGGAGCTCTGACTCAAACTTCTCCAGCTCCATCTGAATTATTGAACTTACTTCTTCTGGTTTTAACGCCATAGTGCTATCTCCCTTATACAAGTGCAGAATAAAATCTTAAATTCTGAACCACAATTCCGCATTCGACTTAAACCTTATAATGCTGACATGGCCTCAGCCATATCCTTGAGCTGTTTTCTTACACTCCCGTCAATGATGAGATTAGGTGTCTTTATAATAAGACCTCCAATGATGCTCTCATCAAAATAATAAGATAAAGTCGCCTTCTTTTTCATTATCCTGCCGACTGCACCGGCAAGCTTCTCCTTTAAGTCATTATCCAAGGGCTTCACTGTTATTACATCAGCCCTCTGAATCCCCTTTTCAACATCGTACAACCTCTGATATTCCTCTGCAATCTCCGAAAGAAACAAGAGCCTGTATTTCTTTCCAAGCAGGAGGAGGAAATTTATTGAGGTACGGGTAAGCAACGGTGATAATACCTTCTTAACGAGTGTAAACCTGGCATCCGGTGCAATATGAGGACTCTCAATAAACCTCTTCAACATCGGGTTTACAGAAAGCAGTTTCCTGAGAAACACCAGCTCCTCAAGCACCTTCTCCATCTCCCCGCTCTTTCTCGCAACAGCAAGAAGCGCATTGGCGTATCGTTCTGCAATTATCCTCGATCTCACTTTACCTTACCTTAATTTACCCGCTCGACATTCTCTATAAAACCCGTGACCAGACGATTATGGCGCTCATCATTCAAATCTTCTTTCAGAATTTTTTCCGCCGCCTTAATAGCAATGCTTGTCATCTGACTTCTGAGTTCCGCTCTTGCCTTGGCAACCTCAATCTCTATGTTTGCCTTAGCCTTCTCCAATGTCTTATTTGCATCTTCTCTTGCCTTCTCCTGCAGCTCTGCTGCAATCCTCTGTCCCTCTGAAACAGCCTCCTGGATCTTCAGACGGGCATGGGCATCAATATCAGAAAGCCTTGCCTTATAGTCTTCTTCCAAACGGGCTAATTCTGTTTTGACACGCTCAATAGTTGCAAATTCAGAGGCTATCTTATCTCTTCTTTCGTCAAGAAGTGCCAGGAGCGGCTTCCATGCAAATTTCTTTAACAGAATAAGGAGTATTATAAATCCGAATGCCTGCGTGAGTATCTGTTGAAGTTCAAGATTCAATTCTTAATCCCTCTTATTTTATTATCCGCCAATTTTACCCTGAAGAATCAGAACAGTTAATAGCGCATAGATTGTTAATGCCTCAATAAATGCTGCACCTATGACCATTGCTGTCTGGATCTTTCCCGCTGCTTCCGGCTGCCTGCCGATAGCCTCCATAGCTGCGCTAACCGCCTTTGATAATCCAAAGGCTGAACCTATTGCTGCTAATGAAAATCCTATTGGTAATGTAAGTCCTAATGCTGTTTGAAAGTCCATTGAACTTTCCTCCTTTCATAATGAGTTGTTTTTTATTGTTCTGCCTTCTTACTGCTTACTGCTTACTGCTTACTATTCTTAACGATGCTCCTCCACTATGTTATAACATACACATTATATAAACTCTTTAAGGTGGATATCAGGCTAAGGCCAACTGGCGACCCCCTCCTCCCTCTCCTCCACCTCATCTTTATAATGCTCCTCATCATGTGGTAACATAGTCATTATATATATGGTACTCAACATTGAAAACACAAGGGCCTGTATAACGCTTGTTATTATAGCCAGCAGCATAAAAGGGATCTGAAACGGAATCCCCACCGGAGTTTTTCCGATGAAACTCAGAGCTACTATACCAAGCGATACAAAGACACCAATAAGTGCATCCTCGCCAAACATATTCCCAAAAAGCCTGAGTGAGAGACTCATAGGTTTTATAAACTCTTCCACTACATGGAGCGGGAACATGAGCGGGATAAAGCAGTAACCTGTTATATCCTTTGGATTCCCGAGGAGATGAAAAAAATACCCTCCAATGCCATTCCGCTTTATGCCTGTATACTGAACATAAAAAAAGACAGTAATTGCCAATCCTACAGTTGTATTTAGATTGGATGAAGGCGCCTTTAATCCCGGAATTATTCCGCATATGTTCAATAAAAAGATGTATATAAAGAGTGTACCTATAAAAGGTGTAAACGCCCTGCCATGATGGCCTAACACCCCGTGAGTAATATTATCAAGACTCTCCATCACCATCTCTACAAAATTTTGCCATTTCCCCGGCATCATAGCTCTATGCCTTGCAGCAAACCTTGCAAATATTGCCAGAGCAATAATAATCAGCCCTGAAAAGAATGCATTCTCATTGTGATGAAGGAATTCAACAATAGAATTCCCCTTAAAAAGTTCATGCAGTAGAGATATTATATTGGCAACTTCCGGTGTTGCGTTATGCGCCTCTGCCATACCCCTTAGACCTTTCTAAAGAAACTCCGCCTGTTAAATATCCACCAACAGCTCTAAGAATAAATACAATTAATAGCAAAGAAAAACCTATCATTATTCCATAAAGGGAAACACGGGTATACTTTATTACAAGATAACCAGCGCCAAAGAGTACAGGGAATTTCAACATATCCAATGCAAGACCCCGTGTCTTTTTTGATTCATAAGACGGAACAAGTACATTTGAGACCTTAAATAATAAATATACATTTACAATATTCCAAACTGAACCTGCTATAAAACCAAGAGTAAAGTATGTACCAAAATACAACTGAATAAAGGGGGCAAATATTATTGTAACTACCAGCGCCGTCTTTAATGACCTGATTATAAAATTACGATCCACTATCATTTAATATTTTTCCCTGCCTTTGTTATTATTGCAATTGCCTGCCGTATGCTTGCTGCAAATCCAAAGCTGACTAAAAAAACCATAAGCCACGGCGCTGTCCCAAATCTCTTATCTAAATAACTCCCTGCGAAAAAACCTATTGCCGGCCCTGATAATAATAGAGCAGGGATTGTAGTCAGTAACCCTATCTGGCGGGCAAAACGGTACCTTTCCTCATCCCCGTTTTTCACCAGTCCCCCTTATCTTTTTTATCTTTTATTGACAAAAGATAAAACAAGACCTTTTAAAATAACCCCAAAATTTAACATCTAAAAGAGACGTTTGTCAACACTTTTCTTTTTTTGTCAGTTATAGTCAGTTGGAACAAACCATTTTGCATTTTACTGAACACTCCTCTATAATTTCCTTCTTATGGTTGTAGATACTAAATCTCTTTCACAAGAGATAAAACAGATTGGGAAAAATCTTGGATTCAGTAATGTAGGCATTACGTCTCCTGATATTGCTGAATGGGCTGACAGGCTCAGGCATGGCCTAATACAAGGTTATGAAGGTGAGATGCAGTTTCTGGCAAGGAGCATTGACAGGCGTACAGATATTGCTTATTCTTTTCCTGATGTGAAATCCGTATTAGTCGTTTCCATGAATTATTTTCCCGGTGAAGAACATAGGAAAAGTCTTGATAATCCGTCATTAGGATACATTGCCAACTATGCCCTCAATGAAGATTATCATACGGTTATTGAATCAAGGTTAAGAGAGCTGCTTTCACAAATTAATATACTTACAAAAGGAAAAGTGCAAGGCAGGATTTACGTGGACAGCGGCCCTGTACCGGAAAAGGCCCTTGCTGTAAAGGCAGGCATAG
>JAHFER010000004.1 GCA_023248365.1 Nitrospirota bacterium | reverse complement strand
ATCGCCATATACATTTATTTTTACTCCGCCCTATCCGGGAAAATTTAAAATAAAACTGATTCTTTCAAACCCTTTATATCCTGATATTAAAAGCACATCTGAAATCAATATAACTGCGGTCAATACAAAACCTGAGGCAGTTCCCTCAGTGATTGCCGGTCCGCAACCACCGAGGAAAACCCCTGTCAATGATTCACGCGATTCAAGCGGACTTAACATGGTTTCTGCAGGCTCAGTCGTTTATCTCAAGGGGTTTGGAGTTGACCAAAACTTTTCATCTCCTGACATGTATAATCCGGGAGGAACGTCACCTGATATTTACGGAAAAAATAATGACCATTTCCAGAGAAGGTTTAAATGGAGATGGAAGATTGAGTATACAGAAAGCTACAAGGATAAAAAATCTTTGGCTGATGTTACGGATATTCTGATTGACAAAGAAGGAAAAAGCAGCAAAGAAGCCCAGTATCCCAGTTTTACTGCATCAAAGCCCGGGCAGTATATCGCTACCCTTGTGGTAAATGATAATGACTCCTATAGGCCTCTTGAGAGCACACCGTCATCAGTGACAATAACAGCAGTTGAAGAAAACAAGAAAGGTAAAGATGCCTGTGTTAAGTGTCATGAGGAGGAGGTTGAAAATTTCTCTTTTACCGCACACGGCAAGAACAATGTTGAGTGTGATAGCTGTCATGGCCCTTCAGCGCTTCACTTAAATGCAAAGAAAGAAGAGAAAAAGAGGACTATAGGCATCACCATGGAATCCGGTGTCTGCGGGCAATGTCATGAACAGTATAACCAGTGGGAGAAATCAAGGCACAGCGATGCAGAATCATACGGTTTTGCAGAAATTGCAAAGCCTCTTCTTGTGAACTGCTATAAATGCCATTATGCAAAGCCCTATGCAGAGAGTATTGAAAAGATAGTTTCCGAGAAGATAAATTTTCATGAACTCAAGTACAAAAAAGAGCTGATGTTTGTCGGGCTTTCAATGCCTGACCTTTCAAAAATCCCTGAAAAAAATGAACCCAGGGTAACATGCCAGACATGCCATAACTCCCATCCCCGTTCAAGTAAGATTCAATACGGGTTAAGGCAGGCAGAAAAAGAAAATATCTGCGGTACCTGCCATTATGAAAAATGGCAGAATGCAATACTTGAGGGTTCTGCCGGTGAGATAAAAAACGGCTTTGAATACCCTTCAGAAAACTATGACTTTACAAATCCTCACTATACAAAGAAGAAATGTATCCTCTGTCATATGGACAGAAATATAACTGCTGCTGATAGAAACGGCGTAAGAGCAGTCGGAGGGCATACGCTGAGAATGAGGGATGCAGGAGAGAATAATGTCTTGGGAGGTTTTGGTCCCCGTGCTGATGACCCTGAAAAGGAAAGAAATATAGATGATAAGGATGATATATTAAACATTTCTCCCTGCGAGCAATGCCATCCGGGAATCAAAGACTTTAACAGGAATAATTTTCAAAAAGGAGTCTATGAGAAATGGAAAAAACTGGGAGAGCTTTTAAAATCTCTCAATAACGGGAAACTGCCCGGTTATAAGCCCGGGAATAAATGTGCAACCTGCCACAGAGGGGGCACGCTTCCATTTGGCATAGATTCAAAACTTATTTTAGAAAATGCCTATACAAACTATAAGCTTGTTAAAAATGACCGTAGCTGGGGAATCCATAATCCAAAATATGTGATGAAGCTTCTTGATGATTCCATAAATTCAGTTGAGAAAGATTATAATAAGTGAATTGCCTGGCAAAAAACCGGTGACATACTGACAAAAATCTGAACTAATCCCCCCTCCCCCCTCTATGGGGTTGGGTTGCAATTACACTTTTGGTAGGCGCAGGCTTTAGCCTGCGTATAACTATTTGAAATTCTACAAATATTTTCGCAGACTAAAGTCTGCGGCTACCATTTTTTTAAATTATGGCACAATTTGTATAAAAGAGGGGATTTTAAAACTTAGCGGAAAGCAATTAAGTTTTTTAAAACATTCCCGCCTTTATACACTCAAGAAAGTCTAAACTCCGTACCACGTTTTATATTTGCATTTTGATAAATTATGTATGATTGCATATATTAGTATTTTAAAAAGGTTTATGGATGAGTAAATCTGCGTTTTTACCTGCAACAAAAAAAGAAATGTCTGAGAGGGGATGGGACTATGTGGATGTGGTCCTTGTTACCGGAGATGCCTATGTTGACCATCCATCCTTTGGAGTGGCATTGATAGGCAGATGGCTTGAAGCAAATGGATTCCGCGTAGCAGTACTCAGCCAGCCACACTATGATAATCCCGGGGATTTTAAGAGGTTCGGCAAACCACGTCTTTTTTTTGGAATTACAGCAGGTAATGTGGACTCAATTGTCTCCAACTACACCGGAAATGCAAAGGTCAGGGACTTTGACGACTACTCAGCACAGGGCAATCCCTATTTTGGAAATGAGAAAACCAAGGCATCAAGACGCAGGCCTGACAGGGCATCTATCTCCTATTCAATTCTTGCAAGGGCTGCATACAAGAATGTACCGGTTGTTCTTGGGGGGCTTGAGGCATCGCTGCGCAGGTTTGTCCATTATGACTACCAGCAGGAAAAACTGCGCGCCTCTGTCCTTACAGACTCCAAGGCAGACCTCCTTGTATATGGCATGGGAGAGAGGGCTATCCTTGAGATTGCAAAAAGGCTTGAACAGAAAAAAGAGTTAAGCAATATTGCAGGAACATGTGAACGGATAAGCGACAGAGATGTTAAAGAAAGAAATTTTATAAAGCCTCCTCTGGAATTACCCTCATGGCAGGATATACAAAAAAATATAAGAACATTTATGGATGCAGAGCTCAGCGTGGATACCCATGCCCGGGCTTTTTCACATACTCCCCTGCTCCAGCACCAGCAGGCAATGTGGGTGCTGCAGAATAAGCCGGCAGAACCGCTTAAGGCATCAGAGCTTGACGAGATTTATTCCCTCCCTTTTATCCGCGCACCGCACCCGCAGGCAGGTGATGTACCGGCTTACAGCATGATACGCCATTCTGTGACAATAGTAAGAGGGTGCT
>JAHFER010000278.1 GCA_023248365.1 Nitrospirota bacterium | reverse complement strand
CGGTACAGCCGGTACTGCCAGTGATGTAGATCTTCTCGTCGTAATGCGGGTGAAGGGATCAAAACGTAAGGCACAGCTTCAAATACGCACTGCTTTGCATGATATTCACTTTCCGAAGGATATCATTGTGAGTGACCCTTCTGAGTTTGAATGGCGAAAGGAAGTGGTTGGAACGATTGAATGGCCGGCCGCTCACGAAGGTAAAGTACTGTATGCAAAAACCTGAGCATCTTGTAAAGGAAGCGCTGTACCCAGATCGAAAACAGAAGATACAACGAGGGCGGAAATAAAGGCCTTCCCTTATTTGTGACCTGTTTCCATCCCCGGCTTCATAAAACTCTTAATAAAATATTACCAATTACCAACAGAGTATTCAGCCGTCTTTAACTACAGGAATTTTTATTGCAATCGTTGGCAAATCATTACAAGCCTATGTCATGTCATTGATTTTTCATCCGCATTATTATATCCTTTGTAAACTGATATTTTGAACAAGGAGGTACAAATGGATGTAAAAATAGTTCATCCATATGTTACTCAAAAAGAATGGGTTCAAGGTGGAAAGCCGGTCATTACGGGGACGAGAACACCGGTAGCAAGTATCGTGTTTTATCACAATATGGGTGACATGCCGGAAGAAATCCTGGATAAACTTCCCCATCTTACTCTCCCTAAAATCTATGACGCTTTATCATATTACTACGATATCCCTCACCAAGAGGAAATCGATCGGGATATCGGGTTGGATACAGAAGAGAATGTAAAGCGAGAGTTTGGACTATGAAGATCAGGTTCTATCTCGATGAGGACGTCCCTGTCCAGTTGGCAAAGGCCATGCAACTAAGAGGGATAGGTGTTATGACAACGCAAGAAGCTGGAGATAGTGGTCCCCAGTACAAATTTATTATTGATTTTTTTATCTTCATAGTTCACCTATCTTAGATTTTCAATACATCATAAGCTATCATACTATATTGTATGATACAAATAAGTATGATAATATTCAGCTATGGAATTTTATAATAGGGAAAACGAGATTGCAAAGCTTTCCGGGATCGCAGCCCTCTCCATGAAGACGTCCCATATGGTTGTGATCACCGGCAGAAGGCGCGTAGGCAAGACCGAACTGATACGGCAGTTTGCAAGGGGAAGAAAGGATGTCCTTTATCTTTTTGTCTCCAAAAAGAAGCCTTATATACTGATTGACGAGTTCAGGGATATCCTTGCAGAGAAAATACCGCTCATGAGAACTGTCACCTTCAGGAGTTTTGAGGATTTCTTCTCTTTTGTATTCAGCTACATGAAGGAAAATTTCCTCATCACGGTCTTTGATGAGTTCCAGAATTTTGAGGCTGTTGACCCTTCGGTGTTCTCCACATTGCAGAACCACTGGGACAGGGAAAAAGACAACATAAAGGGCGCCTTTGTCTTTATCGGTTCCGTCTTTACCCTGATGCAGAAGATATTCGAAGGGAAGAAAGAGCCTCTCTTCGGCAGGGCAACATCACGGCTCTACATAGAGCCTCTTACCCCATACTCTGTTTCTGAAATCCTGACCGATTACAACCTTGATGCTGCAGTACATCTGCCGTTTTATTATACCCTCTTCGGTGGTATTCCAAAATATTACTTCTTGCTTGACAGGTATGGGCTATTTGGAAAATCTCCTGCAGAAATCATAAAGAAACTCTATTGTGAATCAGATGCGACCCTCCAGAATGAGGGCAGAGAGCTGCTAATAGAGGAATTCGGGAAGAATTACCATCTTTATTTCTCCATACTTCAGGTAATTGCCGGTGGTGAAACACAGATGGCCCGAATAGCTGACAGCGCCGGCATAAACGTCAACAGTATAAGCAAATACCTTGATGAACTCACCTCGTACTATCAGGTGATCGAAAGAAGGATTCCCGTTACTGAATACAAATATGAGAAAAAGGTCGGCAGATACTACATAAAAGACCCTGCACTCAGATTCTGGTTCAGGTATATATTCCGGAATCAGAGTCTCATAGAAATTGGTGATGAGAAAAGTTTGACCACAAAGATACTGAACGACATGCAAACCCTCATGGGAAGGTCTTTTGAAGAGCTGGCCAGGGCATTGCTTGTACAGAGAAACACAGGGGACATCGTTCCTTTCAGATTTACAAAGATCGGCGGCTTCTGGACAAGAAAGGGTGATGTTGAAATAGATATAGTGGCGCTGAATGAGGAAGAAGGAAAGATCCTCTTTGGGGAATGCAAGCTTAAGGGGAACAAATTCACAAGAGTGGATGCACAGAGGCTTAAGGAAAAGGCTGCCTCTGTTAAATGGAGAACTGGAAAAAGAAAGGAATATTATGCCTTGTTCTCCATAGATGGTATTTCAGAAGCTCATAAGAAATCCCTTGAAAAAGAAGGGCTATTGGCTTTTAATATGAAAGGACTTTTGACGACTTCGTAAAACTTTTGAGATTTGTCCTGAGCGGAGTCGAAGGGGTGAGGGGTGGTAGGGACAGACCTTTAGGTCTGTCCACCTAAGAGCCAAGCCAGCCGGGCCGCCGAGGTGACAATAATATTTTTTAATTGTTATCTCATAGGAGGGCTTTCCCATGATCCAGTTCAGTATCCATTATCGCCGTTTATGCAAGGCAGCGGCAACAGTTGTTGCAGATCAATTTCACATACACCATTGAGCCGCAAGGGGATGCGGGGTTGAGAATAACAAAGCCGGCTAATTAAGAGGAAGCGGGAGGGGATAAGCCCCCCTCCCCTACTTTGAATCAGGGGAGCTGCCTGATAGAAACTACATAGCGACCTGTTTCACCTTGCAAAATCTATAAGATTAAAATAAAATTAACACTATCTGGGTGAATTATCAGCATCACTAAGTCATTCGAAAATACATTCAGATGAAGTAGAGCAAATAATAGATAAAACAGCATAACCGTTTAGTCGTTTAATGCTGGGGACCTTATTTAATCCAGAGAATTAGATATACCGTCCCTGGAATTTAGTTAAGGATCCAAAGGCTATCCTGTCATAGTTTATGAGTAAAGCTGTTTTATGCTAACCCTCTGCCTTTTCAACCAATCCAATTTTTTCTAAATAGTTTACATCAATAGGATA
>JAHFER010000277.1 GCA_023248365.1 Nitrospirota bacterium | reverse complement strand
GCATACACAACCTGTCCCGCATCCATCTTAGGGGCAACAAAACTACCACCTCCGTTATCTATAAACTCCAGCAGCTTGCTAAGGTTTTTCTTTTTAAGAAATTTATTTTCCATAATTTGTACCAGGCAATCCCTCTTCAGTTCCACAGTTGCCGCTCAAAAGTGCTCAGGTGCGGCGTCAACTACTTTATAAAGTTTTCCTCATCCTCCATATTAAACAAAATCAGCGGCGGATGGACTTTTTCATCATAACCGGACTTGTGCTCAAATACCTCCTCTGTAACCATTATCAGCTTCTTGTTCAAAAGATTCAGAGGTATATTCACCGGACATGCACGCTCACATTCCCCGCAGAATGTGCACCTTCCGGCCAGGTCCATTGCCCTTTTCAGGTTCCATGCAAGGTTACCCCGTGAATGGGCTGATGTCTCAATCCATTGCGGCAGGTTTTTTTCTGCTATACATCTTTCGCAATAACAGAGCGGACAAATCTGCCTGCATGCGTAGCATTTGATGCACCTGTCAAATTCTTTTACCCAGAAATCCCAGCGCTCTGAGCTTGATCTCTTGTCTAATTCCTTTATCTTTTCAAATACCATCCCAACCGGCTCTGCAGGAGGTTTGAAGTCTGTGCTTTCACCAATCACATAATCAACAATATGCGGATAACGGACATCGCAGTTAAGGCACTTGGTCGGCATAATCTCAGGCGTCAGCTCACCCTTCCAGAGTTCCTGCTTATAAACTGCGCCATTACAGACCATACCGAGTATTACGACATCCTCTCTGTTTATCTGCGCCTCAGAGATAAGTACTGCAATGGTTTTAATATCACATCCCTTGGCAACTATTGCAGGTTTGCCCAATGCCTTTATGTCAGGGAACTTTCTTGTCAGATACAGGGGAAGACTATTTACGCAGAGAGGATTGAAGATAAGTTTATCCGTATCCTCCGGTTTTGTAATAAAAACAGGCGTTACATAGGTCTTCTTCTTATTCCAGCCGTAACCAATAACGACCTTTACCTCTCCTTTTTCAAGGAGTTCCTTTGCCTTTTGTCTCAGTGTATTTTCCATTTATTTCAGCGCCTTATATTTTTACCTATTTCAATCATTGTTTAAGCTTTGATACTCTACAAACGGTCCGAGTTTTTTTATCCCATCTGTTGTGTTATTTATCAGGTCTACCCATTTTATTGCCTCTGAAGCTGAGACCCATGCAAACTGAAGTCTACGCTCATCTATTCCAACAAAATCCATAAGATTTTTAAATGCGATCCAGCGTCTTCGCGCATGATAGTTGCCTGTTGTATAGTGACAATCTCCCGGATGACAGCCGGATACCAGCACACCATCAGCCCCCTTTTCAAAGGCCTTAATAATAAAGAGCGGGTCAATCCTTCCTGTGCATGTAAGTTTTATTATACGCACGTTAGGTCTGTATTCCATTCTCGTAGTACCAGCCAGATCCGCCCCTGCATAAGTACACCAGTTGCAGAGAAAGGCTACAATCTTCGGTTCAAAAACGACTGCCTGTTCAATTACTTGTTCTGTCATTCTTTAATCCTTATTAAACCACAGAGACACAGGTGCACACAGAAAGTCATAGAAAATATTAAATACATTTTTCTCTGTGTCTCCGTGCCTCTGTGGTTAATTTTCATAAGTTAAAATGCACTCAGAGCTGCATAAACCTGTTCATCTGTATATCCAGCCAGGTCAATAGTCTTGCTCCTGCATGCTGCAATGCATACACCGCACCCCTGACATAGACCTTCATTTACCTTTGCTACCATCCTGATTATTTCGCCGCCTCTGTTCTTTATAGCATCTTTATCAATAGCAGTGTAGGGGCACGCAATTACGCAATCCCAGCATGCGTTACAGTTTGTCCTGTTAACTTTTGCTGTAATGGGCTCCCTTGCCATTTCATCCGAAGAGAACAGGCCCAGCACCTTGCCGGCTGTTGCGCTCCCCATTGATACTGACTCTGGAATATCCATCGGGCCTACACAAGTACCCGCAAGGAATATGCCTGCGGTAACGGTCTCAACAGGTTTTAATTTAGGGTGGTATTCATTATAAAATTTGTATTTGTCGTAACCTATTCCAAGCTTCTGAGCTAATGAATCCGCACCCGTCTGGGATACGATAGCCGTTGCCAGTACAACCATATCCGCCTCTATCTCTACCTGATTACCGGTTAATGTATCCGCACCCTGAACCATTACCTTGCCGTCTTCTTCATAAACCCTGGATACACGGCCTCTCAGATACATGGCATCATCATGCTCAATGGCCCTTCTGACAAACTCCTCATAGCGTTTGCCGGCGGCCCTTATGTCCATATAAAACACATAGGACTGTCCATCGTGTACCTTATGTTTATAAAGCATTGTATGCTTTGCCGTATACATGCAGCATACCTTGGAACAGTAGGCGACACCCTTGGCCTCATCCCTTGAGCCGACGCACTGGATAAAGACCACATTCTTAGGAACCTTTCCATCAGAAGGCCTTCTTATCTCACCGCCTGTTGGGCCTGATGCAGATGCAAGTCTCTCAAACTGCATACCGCTTATAACGTTTTTTATCTTGCCATACCCATATTCACCGAATCTTTCATTGGGCATTAACTGATAGCCTGTTGCAACAACGATTGCCCCAACCTCTTCTGTAATAATCTTATCCTGTTGTTTGAAATCAATAGATTTAGGCCCGCATACAAGCTCACATACACCGCATTTATCCTTCTGGATCTTTGTGCAGTGTGCCGCATCAATAACAGGTATGTTTGGCACGGACTGTGGAAACGGGGTATAGATAACCTTTCTCTTTGTCATCCCCATCTCAAATTCGCTGCTTGCCTTTATAGGACACTTCTCAATACAGAGTCCGCACCCATTACATGTGTCTTCATTAACGTATCTGGCCTTCTTCCTTATCTGAACAGTGAAGTTGCCTATATATCCGTCAACCTTTTCAACCTCACTCCACGTATGTATCGTAATATTTTCATGCAGGGATGCCTCCACCATCTTGGGTGTAAGTATGCACTGCGAACAGTCCATTGTCGGGAAGGTCTCTGACAGCTTTGCCATATTACCGCCTATTGAAGGCTCTCTCTCAACAATGATGACCTCTTTTCCGCCGTCAGCCA
>JAHFER010000276.1 GCA_023248365.1 Nitrospirota bacterium | reverse complement strand
TGAACAACCTGCCATCTCGTAAAGCCAATGAGAAGCGCGGCAGTAGCTGTGACAAGCAGGGAAACCACTGCCATAACAGCATTGGCCCTTATCAGTAACTCGGACTGATGGTCTACCTTAAGACCTGTAACCGAACATGTTCTAAACATTTATCCCTCCTTTATTCCTCAACAAGTATTTTATCAATCATTGTATGGTGGCCGATTCCACAGAACTCGTTACAAAATAACCTGAAATCTCCGGATGAAGTTGGTCTGAAAGTAAGGATATAGTCATACTCAGGATAGACCACATAATTCATATTTATGGGCTGAAGAGAAAAACCGTGCAAAGTGTCCACAGAAGCGAGATGGAATCTGTATTCCTGCCCTTTTTTTAGTATTAATGCCGGCCTCCACGACCACTGTTGAGCAAGCATAAAAACATCGCCGCCCGGCGGCGGTTTTACAACGGGAACGCCATTTTCCTCTCCAACCTTATACTTTTCAACGAATTTTTCATGTATCTGCCTGTACTCATCCGGAATTATTGAATAAGTGGTACTGGAGGGGTTCTGTTTACCCCATATATGCCACAGAACCATCAATAAAAACAGGCCAACGCTGACTATGGTACAAATAGCGATGTAGATCTTCTCGTCCTTTGCAGCCTTCAGAAAATACCATCCATCTTTTGGAGAAGACAGTGTCATAATTATTTACCTCCTAATATAGATTGTCTTAGTTCTATCGGGAATGGAGGCACATTTGATGTCTCCATAAGCCCCCAGAGAATGAAAGAAATGATATAGACCGTGACGCCGACAAACAAGAGCAGACTAATATCCTCCAGCCAATAAAACCAGAAAGGAGTCTTCTCGCCTTCTTTTGCCATAAATACCCCCTGTCTAAAATTAGATTTAAGGCTGTATCAGCCTTTTTCCCGCCTTGAAAATCAAGGCGTTTGTTACCAGAAAATCCCTTCACTCACCCTTCACTAACATATTAAATTTGCTTATAAGAAAATACGATACGTTTATTACACTGGGATTATGATATATATCACAAACTGAATTGTCAAGAGAAAAATTAACCAGGAAATCGGCCCTGATTTAAGGCGCTTTTCATCCCGTCTTTCGCAAGTTTAATGCACATAACACTGCTGCATGACTATGAGCTACATCATATACAATATCAATAAAGATGTTTTATAAAGAACAATTATGTTAATATATGCAAGAATTCTTTAAGGAGGCTTATGCAACTCAAGACCATATCATTACCAAACAAGTTTTTCCAGTTTCTCTCATATAACATGAGCAGGGCCTCCTCCGCCAGGGAAAATCCGATGTACTACCTCGGGGCCATAACTGTCATAATGCTCATAGTTGATTTTATATCAGGCATATACCTGTTCATCTTCTACCAGATAGACCCAAAACTGGCGCATGCCTCTGTCGAGGCTATCTCAGGCCAGTTCGTAGGAAGTATTATGAGGGGGCTGCACCGCTACACCTCAGACGCCCTTATCATGACAACCTTTGTCCACATGGTGCACGTGGTAATAACAGGGAGATTCAAATCATTCAGATGGATCGCATGGGTCACTGGCGTTGCAACGGTTATCATGTTTCTCGCAATAGGCCTGAGCGGCTATATACTGATATGGGATGTGAGGTCCCAGCTTGTCGCTTTACTGATCGCCAAATTCCTGAGTTTTATCCCTATCTTTAGCTCCCTTATGAGCACAGTCCTGAGCACAGACATAAAGAACATCGGCGGGCTTTTCAGGGCACTTCTGTTTGCCCACATGGCAGTGACACTCATGATAGTATTCACACTGTATTTCCATACGATGAGGATATCGAGACCCAAGCTGCTTCCTCAAAAATATATGACCACCTTAATAATTCTCGCCATAATAGTCTTATCTATCTTTTTCCCGGCAAAGAGCGACCCGGTTGCAAACACGTCAAAGATACCCTTTGAGATGACTATGGACTGGTTTTATATGTTTTGGGCTCCGCTATTTAAGTTTGTATCAATTCCCTTTAGCTGGGTTATATTCATAGGCACCTTTATTTCCCTGGGAATTCTCCCCTGGCTCATAAGGGGCAAAAATCCTGAAGCACACATAGACACGCCGAGATGCGTAGGCTGTGAACAGTGCTATATTGACTGCCCTTATGCAGCAATCCAGATGAAGGAGACAGAGGGGAAAAAGAAGGCTATCATTGACGAAAATAAATGTTCCGGATGCGGTGTTTGTGTTGCTTCTTGCAGCAGCCTTGTTATTGACATACCTACATTCCCTGTTGAGCAGGTATTTAGGGATATAGACGAGAAGAAGCCTCAGATAGTTGCCTTCAGATGCCCTTATTCAGCAAACCCTCCTTCTCAGGAAGGACTACTCACATTTATAGTCTCGTGCATAGGGGCTGTGAACACACTTTATGCGGAGCAGGTCCTCGATAAAGGGGTAAAAGGCGTGATGCTTGTGGGGTGTGAGGAAAGGGACTGCCACTTCAGGGAAGGAGCAATATGGGCTGACGAAAGATATACAGCCGGAAGAAGACCCGCTCTCAAAAAGAATATTGCCCCAGCACGACTCAGGATATTGCATGTATCGTCACTGACAGATATTTCAAAAGACATAGCTGAATTCAGGAGAGACCTGATTGATAAAAAAGAGTTTGAGCAGGTTGAAATAAAAGGGCGTCACAAAATGAATTATGTATTCGCTTCGGTACTCTTCTTTATTCCAGTGCTTATATTCTACCCCTTAACGACTCACAAGATGGCCTTCTATCCAAAAGACAAGTCCATTGTTGTCCTGTCATTAAAATACAGGTCTTCAGCAGTAAAGACAACCACCGGCGCAGAGGCTTACAGCAAGCTGAAACACATGAGGAAATTCAAATCTATGGTAACCTCAAGGTCGCCTATAACGGTAGAAGTATTTGTCAACAACAATCCTATCTACTCCAAGGTCTTTGAGCCAAGAGGGATTAGAAAAGATACCTCAATATATCTCTATCACGAGATGCCGCTTGATCCGCAGAATGCTGAGATAACATTCAGGCTTACCGAGACTGAGGTGCAAAACGTGAAGAGTGAGCTTACAATAAATGAGGAACTCAAGCCAAAAGACAGCGTCTATGTAACTTACGACGATGAGATCAGGAAC
>JAHFER010000275.1 GCA_023248365.1 Nitrospirota bacterium | reverse complement strand
GAGGTTGCTGAGTTTTATCAAGAACACCGCCTAAGATCTCACGGGCAATGTCTATCTTGCTTTTATCACCAATCCTTTCATTCATGCTCTCTGAGAAATCCACAATGAACTCCACAGAGGACTTCAATGATGGGGAAGACGCCTCTGCCTTCTGGAGCGAAAATAACGCGGGCAAAACTGCCAATACTGTTAAGATTAAAAATGACTTCTGATTAGACCTCATTCAATATCCCTCCATACATAGAATTTTTACTTGCAATGCTTATTAAGGGTCTCATAATAAGGATTACAGAATATAAGAAAATCCCTCCTTTTGTAAGCCAAAGACTCGTGATGATTCCTGTGAATCAGGAATCCGACTACATTGCTGGATACCCTGCAGCTTGCCATAAAATTTTAGCATAGTTTCCTGAAAATTTCTCTAAAAATCTTGTTTTGGGATTGAGAATATGTTTATAATGTAAACTTAAAAAGAAGGTTAGATAACTCTTGAAATTATAAAATACTCAGGCTTTCAATGAAGAGTCATTCTTGCCCCGTATCGGAGTGCGGGGTAAACTCCTGCAGGAATCCAGAAGTAATTGTGAATAATTGGGGGGTGTCATGGAAGATAACAGACACAAGCTGTTTTATGTTTTATGTGCAGTTTTATACTTATCGGTTTTTTTGGTTGCCGGTTGTGGCGGTAATTCTTTTAAGAAAATAACCTTTTCACATACTGATATTGAAGGTCGCTGGAGAATGGTTGGCCTTGGTTATCAGTATTTTAGCCCCTTTGGCAGCTATGGCGCTTTAAACCTCCAAGCATCTGGAGAAGTAAGTGAAGGAGAAGTGAACAATATCGGAATGGACATACAGAGGCTCGTAGGAGGGAGGCTCAATATCACAGAGCAGGGCGCTGTTAATGGCTCAATAGATACCTTTTTGCCGGATTCCGGCACGAATGAAGAATACATGATACACAGTGGCCAGATGACCCCGGGTAGAGACATTATTGTTTATGCAGGTGATTTCCCCATGAGGGGTAGGGGGATCGGTATTCTTATAAGAGGGGAAACCAATTTTAGCGCATCCGATCTGGAGGGGACATGGGTATTCCCCTTAGATGGTATTTTTTCGGTCTCCATTGATGCTAATGGCGCAATTACAAATTGCAATTTCCTGGGCAATAAAGGAGAATCCGGAAGGTGCACTGGAAAGTCTTCGATCACCCCGCAGGGACATGTTTCAGTACAGATAGAGGTTAAAAGTGGGAAAATCTTCCAGCTAAATCTCGATGGCCAAATGGGTTCGAGCAAGGGTAGTATGATTCTGGCTGGAGGCATTTCGACCCGTTTTGAAGGAGCAGCTGCCCTTGCTGCCAGAAGATATGGGACTTTTTCTTTAGCTGATGGAGAGGGAAGCTGGAGATTTTTCAGGGCCTCACCCGGAGAGACATTATACGGTACCGTTATTATCGACAGCTCAGGGGCAGTAACGGGCGGTCATTGGGAGGGTATCGGGCCAAAACATGAGACCTTTACGGAGGGAAGGCTCTCGGTTACAGATGGCGGTGCTATTTCAGGCCATATAGCTACCTCGACAGGTAATACGTACACAATACTGGGCGGCCAGATGAGTTCGAATAAATACATTGCTATAGGTTTAGACAGAGATAATTATGGCAAGTCCGGAGTGGCTGTTTTAGTGAAAATACCTCTTATGTATAAATAAAATGAAAACCTGGATGATAAGAATAAAAAAAACTTACAGATTGTTGCCGCCGTTACTTATCAGAGATATCAAGGAACGGTATGCAGGTTCTGCAATGGGCATTCTCTGGGCCTTCCTGCAACCGCTGTTATCCATCCTGCTTTACTGGCTTGTTTTTTCTCTTATATTGAAGGTCAGGATACAAACGGATACAGGTGAAATTCCTTTTCTTGCGTTTTTACTCTCAGGCCTTCTCCCGTGGTTTGCCCTTCAGGAAGGCCTGCTCAGGGGTGCATCATCTATTGTTGACAAGAGGCATGTGATAAAGAAGGTTATGTTCCCTGCAGAGCTTTTCCCGATATCGTCGGTTATATCCTCATTTTTTTATCACGGAATTGGCATCTTAATCTTCATGGTGGCGTTTTTTATATGGAGAGGCGATATTTTTATAATGCAAATATCTTTTATCCTTATCCTGTTAGCTATTCAGATACTGTTGGCAGTGGGGCTGTCATTGCTCTTCTCATCCCTGACGGTTTACCTCAGGGATATCGTCCAGATATTGGGGACAGCTTTCCAGGCAATATTTTACATGTCTACAATTTTATACCCTTTAACATCAGTTCCTGAAAAATTAAAGTCTCCTGTTCTTCTGAATCCTCTGACTTCCCTGACAGAGGCTTATCACAATGTAATACTTTATAATAAGCCGCCCGCAGTAGAAGGCATGGTTTACTTAAGTACTGTAACAGTTGTGGTATTGATTTCAGGGATTTACCTGTTCAGAAAGCTGAAAAAAGGATTTGCAGATGTGCTTTAGAAACAGATGACCGCTAAAAGTGGCGCTGTTAATCCGCTTTATCTTCTGCCGACATTTACATTCGGAGGGGCTGAAAGGACATCACTGAACCTTCTAAATGGGATGGATAGGAACAGATTCAGGATATGCCTTGTTACATCAAGAGACATATACAACCACTTCCAGTGCGTAGATATTGAGAAGTTTATAGCAATTGAGGACCTGAACCTGGGTGTATGGTTTGACAGCGCCAGAAGGTTTTTACATGATATAAAGAAAGTGGCATCTTTATTAAAAGAGGAAAGCCCTGATATTGCCATGGGGATGATGCATTATCCTTCTTCTCTCCTGGTATTTGCAAAGAAGTTATTAAATCTGAATGTTAAGGTGATTGCAAGCCCGAGAGGCCCGTCAACCGAATATCTCAGGCATTTTGAGCAGAGGCTTATTAGAAAGATGTGCCTGAAATGGACTTTCGGTTTTTTCTGCAGATACGCAGACGGCATAGTCGTTTCGTCTCAGGGGATGGAAGAAGAATGTGTAAATAGTTTTAATGCCAGTCCTGATAGAGTTAAGGTCATACCGAACAGCGTCGATTTCAATGATATTGAAATAAAAGCACAGGAAGATGTTAATCTGGACATCCCTGAAGGATTTCTATTGATTTCTACATCAGG
>JAHFER010000274.1 GCA_023248365.1 Nitrospirota bacterium | reverse complement strand
TAGAGAATATTGAAGAGCGGCTTTATCTTATCGAGAGGTTAAAGAAAAAATACGGCGCGTCTATTAAAGATGTTCTATCCTTTTCAGAAAGGCTGAAACATGAATTGGATGCCCTTGAATTTTCTTCTCAGGATTTAAATGCCCTTAGAGACGAGATTGAGACAGTATCAAAGGAGTTAGAGCAAGAGGCCGGTGAATTATCAAAGTTAAGGATGGATGCAATAAAAAGGCTTGAAAAGGCGGTTAAGCATGAACTCTCGCAACTGCAAATGGGCGGGACTAAATTTGTTGTTAATATAGAAAAGGTGCCGGTTTCATCAGATGGGATTGATTCTGTTGAGTTCCGGATTGCCAATATGAACGAAGAACCAAAGCCGCTTGCCAGGGTTGTCTCCGGCGGTGAATTATCGAGGCTTATGCTTGCTGTAAAATGCTGTTTGTCTTCAATAGACAGTGTTCATACCCTGATCTTTGATGAGGTAGACACGGGAATCGGCGGCAGGGTAGCAGAAGAAGTTGGCAGGAGATTAAAATATCTTTCAGAGGAACATCAGGTCTGCTGTGTGACTCACCTTCCTCAGATAGCAGCAATGGCTGATACACACTATTGTGTTGAAAAGGTGTTGGACAATAACAGGGTTGTAACAAGGTTAAAAAGGTTAAATGAAAAAGAAAGAATAGATGAGATAGGAAGGATGCTCGGAGGAACAGATAAAACCAACACAGCGTTGATATATGCCGAGGAGATGATAAATAATAGTAAGCAGAAAGCATTAAGCAGAAAGCAGTGAACAGAAAGCCGGAAATTCCCTCCCCTTCAAGGGGAGGGTCAGGGTGGGGATGGGGTAGTTAAGTAAGATAATACTATTATGATTGTGGTTAGGAAGAAAGAGATCAGACGGGAGATTTTAAGCAAGCGGGATAACCTGTCTTTAGATGAGAGAATTACCCTGAGCCGTCGGATATGTGACAGGCTTTTTAATCTTAAAGAATTCGAGCAGGCTAAGGTTGTCCAGTTCTTTTTAAATACAAAGAGTGAGGTAATTACTGAAGAGGCCGTCAGGAGAACACTGAATTCAGGCAAGGTAGTGGCGGTTCCGGTTGTAGACAAAAGAAAACACCGGATATTTTTATCAAAATTAGATGACCACGACAAGGAATTGTTCCTGACTGATCATGGAATAACTGAGCCAAGACCTGAATTTCACAGGGAGGTTCAGCTTAAAGATATAGAGCTAATGGTTATGCCTGGTGTGGCATTTGATTTAAATGGACACAGGCTTGGTTATGGCGCCGGATATTATGACAGGCTTCTTGAAGATGAGGAGAACCGGCCGCTTTTAGTTGCACTGGCCTTTGAATTGCAGATAGTTGAAAATATACCAACAGATAAGCATGATGTGAGGATGGATAAGATTGTTACGGAGGATAGGATTATAGATGTAATGGGTAATGTGTAATGAGTGATGAGGGAGAGGAGATTATGACGGCAAAGATTATAGATGGAAGATTGGTTGCTAAGAGTATAAGGGAAGAGTTGAAGGGGGAAGTTGAGAATTTAAAAAAAGAAGGCATTGAGCCGGGTATTGCTGTTGTTCTTGTTGGTGAGAATCCGGCATCAATGGTATATGTTAAGAATAAAGGAGAGGCGTGCCGCTCAACCGGCATATATTCAGAAGAGCACAGGCTTCCTGAAGATACAAGTGAATCAGCGCTTCTTGATTTAATAGAACGTCTTAACAGGGACAGGCGCATACACGGCATACTTGTTCAGTTACCCCTCCCGTCTCATATAAATAAAGATAAAGTTCTCAAGGCCATATCCCCGGATAAAGATGTAGACGGTTTCCATGAGATTAATATGGGCAGGTTATTTACAGGTCAGGAGGGGCTGGTCCCATGCACCCCTTTTGGTATCATCAAATTACTAGAATATTACAATATACCTGTTGATGGTAAATTTGCTGTCATAGTCGGCAGGAGTAATATCGTTGGAAAGCCGGTTGCTATGATGCTGCTTCAGAGAAATGCCACGATTGCTATGTGCCATACGAGGACTGCAAACATGAAGGAGATCTGCCTGATGGGTGATATTCTTATAGCAGCGGCAGGAAGACCTGGCATGATAACCGGCGAAATGATTAAAGAGGGCGCTGTAGTTATAGATGTGGGTATTAACAGATTAGATAATGGCAAGCTTGCCGGGGATGTTGATTTTGAGTCTGTATCAAAAAGGGCTGCATGGATTACACCTGTTCCGGGTGGAGTAGGGCCTATGACTATTGCCATGCTACTTTATAATACAGTTAAAGCCGCAAAATTAAGGAACGGTTAATGAGGATTTTTAAATGACAAATATTACTATCCCGGAGATAATTAAGCGAAAATCAGAAGGAAAAAAGATAACCATGCTGACGGCCTATGACTACCTCTTTGCCCGCATTGTTGATGAGACCGGTATAGATATAATCCTTGTTGGAGACTCTCTTGGCACTGTAATTCAGGGGCACACAACAACCCTTCCTGTTACTATGGATGAAATGATCTATCACACAAAAATGGTCAGCAGGGGCGTAAAGAATGCCCTTGTTGTGGGTGACATGCCGTTTCTATCATATCAAACCTCTGTAAGTGATGCGGTGGCTAATGCCGGAAGGTTCCTCAAAGAGGGCGGGGCCGCAGCAGTCAAGGCAGAAGGAGGAAGCAATATTATAGAAAAGGTAAGGGCAATTATTGCCTCAGGAATTCCTGTAATGGGGCATGTTGGAATGCTGCCACAATCCTTTCATCACATGGGAGGTTACAAAGTACAGGGTAAGGAAGATACCTCAGCAGAGAGAATCCTGAATGATGCGATCCTGCTTGAGGATGCCGGTGTCTTTGCCATGGTTATTGAAGGAGTGCCTGAAGGGCTTGCAAAGAGGATAACCGATGCCGTATCAATATCCACTATAGGCATTGGGTCAGGGGTACACTGCAATGGCCAGGTACTGGTTCTGCCCGACCTCCTCGGACTTCTACCGCAACCAATGCCCAAATTTGTCCGCAGATATGCAAACCTTAGAGAAACCTGCATCGAATCTTTAAAACAATTTAAGGAAGATGTAGAAAGCGGTGACTTCCCGTCAGGTGACGAGAGTTATCACTGACGGCTTCGTAAAAAGTCAGGGAAGCGG
>JAHFER010000273.1 GCA_023248365.1 Nitrospirota bacterium | reverse complement strand
CATGCACAAATAGTTATGCCGCAAACCTTTCCTTTGACATAGGTAAAGAAAGCAGTGGTATTTCTGCTGGCAGGGACTTTAAGTTCGGATACGCGATGCTTGGTGTCTCCACAAAGTTTAATACTGACTCGCCGTGGAGTTATGTGCCGACACGTCAGAGTCTTGATAGTGCCTGTCAGGATTTCAAGGACGTAAATGTAAAGAACTGTGATCCGAGAGGAAGGTTTAATGATGGTGATGAATGGGAGGTGTACGGGAAATTAGGTTACAGACTTCCTGTCATCTCAAGGGTTTTTCTAAATACAGGCATTGGCTTTGCCAAACAAAGAAAGGCCGATCTTTATATATTCCGTGAGGACATAAAACTACGGGGAGGGGTTACCTCCGAATTCATGGAGACATGGGGACACGTTGAAGACCACTATTACGTTACTGTTCTTGGCGGATTAGGATTTTCAATAACCCAGCGCATGCTTTTCAATATTGACTATCATTCGAGGAAGGGACTGTTGGGCGGTATAATGTACCGTTTCTGATACATATGCAAAGCCCTACAACCCAAAAAAGGCGATTCACCACAGAGAACACAGAGAATGATATTATATATCAAAGAAGAAACTGCTTTTCTCTGTGCACTCATTAAGTGAATTATATACATTGTTTTAATCTACAAATTTACTACTTGAGAACACAGAGGAATACTGGAATTTAATATGTTTTTTTAGTTTTATATTATTTCTGTGTACTCTGTGGTTTTTAAATAGCTGAATTTGGCTACAACTTATTCAAGCCGTTTAGCGCGGCCTCTTTATAGGCATCTGAGAGTGTGGGATAATTGAATACGGCGTCTTTGAAATAGTCTACAGTGCCGCTGAAATTTAAAACTGCCTGGCCTATGTGAATCAACTCTGATGCCTTTTCACCTACGATATGTACCCCCAGAAGTTTCCTTGTGTCTCTGTTGAAGATGAGTTTAATCATCCCGTGCACGTCCCCTACGATCTGCCCCCTTGCAACCTCCTGGAAATAGGCCACGCCTACCTCATACGAAATCCCCTTTGCAGTAAGACTCTCCTCAGTCTCACCGACCATTGATATCTCCGGTATCGTATAAACCCCAATGGGTATATGCGTTGCTATCTCACATGTCAGGCTATCCTTCCGGAATGCATGACATACGGCCTTGCGCCCCTGTTCCATAGAGGTAGAGGCAAGAGAAGGAAAACCTATTACATCACCAATCGCATAAATGTTCGGGAGGGGCGTCTGGAAATTTTCATTCACATTTATAAGACCCCTGTCATCTGTTTTAATGCCGATCGTATCGAGATTAAGGCCGTCAGTGTTGCCGACCCTCCCCATTGTGTAAAGGAGCTTCTCTGATACTATGACCTTGCCACTCTTAAGATGTGTAACAACCCTGCCTGATCCTTCCACAACAATATTTACAACCTGTTCATCAAGTCTAAGGGTGACTCCGGAATGTCTCATCCAGTACATAAGACTTGTGACGATCTCTTCGTCCGCAAAAGAGAGGAGCCTCTTTTTTTTCTCAACAAGATTTATCCCGATGCCGAGTGCAGCGAATATGCAGGCGTATTCACAGCCTATAACCCCGCCGCCTATTATTGTAAGGCTGTCAGGCAGCTTATCTAACCCGAGGATAGAGTCGCTGTCGTAGATATGATCTTTATCAAAAGGGACATCTGCGGGCCTGGCCGGTCTTGTTCCGGAGGCTATTACAATGAAATCCCCATAAAATTCTTCTGTTGTGTTTCCATTGCTTTTTACAAGCAGACTGTTTGAGTCTTTAAATGATGCCTCACCATAAATAATCTCAACATTATTCCTGCTGAACTGGGCGATGATAATCTCCATCTGATTCCGGATTACCTCTGATTTCCTGTGCATCAATTCACTGAGGGTCAATTCCCTTCCCATAGTAAACTGGAAACCCAAAACAGCCCTCTGTTTAAATCCTGCCAGGAACAGGGCAGCCTCCCTTAAGGTTTTACTCGGCAATGTCCCCGTGTGCAGTCCCGCCCCGCCTATATAAGGCTGACGCTCAATAACTGCCACCTTTTTCCCGAGTTTAGCAGCCTGAATAGCGGCCTTCTGACCTCCGGGACCTGATCCAATTACAAGTACATCAAACTTTTTCATATATAGTCTTTCTGACGGCTTCGTAAAAAGTCCATCTGCGGCGTTGCGCTGCATCCTTCGTCATTGCGGCGTAGCAACAAAGTACGCCTCATTCCTCAGGATTTGCGCGCCTTGCACCTGGAGCTTTTTACAAAGCCGTCCGCTTCCCTGACTTTTTTAGAGGCCATCCTTTCTAACCTCAAAGGTTTTATAAAAGATATTGATTATTGTCAGGCTACAAGACAAGAATTTGTTTTGCAGGTTTATAATAGCAAGAAGAGATTCCGCTGGCAATGGAAATTGTATCCAAAATAAGGTAAGGTATGACTATGATTAATATTTCCCGCAGCATATCCATTAACGAAGACGAGATACATCTCCAGTTTGTCCGGGCCTCTGGTCCGGGGGGACAGAACGTGAACAAGGTGGCTACTGCGGTTCAGTTGCGTTTTGATGTGGGAAATTCTCCGTCTTTACCGGGCGACGTGCGTGTACGCCTCATCCGCTTAGCAGGCAGGCGCATCACCCAGGACGGCATCCTCATCATAGAAGCCCGGCAGTTCCGTACGCAGGAGCGGAACCGTGAGGAGGCGGTCAGGCGACTGATAGAACTCATCCGCAGGGCAGAGGAGAAGCCAAAGCCGCGCAAGAAAACAAGACCGTCACTCGCCTCTAAAGAGCGCAGGATAGAGGGCAAAAAACAGAGAGGCAAAATCAAAAAGATGCGGAGAACAGTTCCGGTTGTTGACTAAAACTATGTTACAGCCTCCTCCTGAACATTACAAAAAACCACTCCTTAATCCGTTCTGACAGCGGCCGTTTTAACCACTTATCTTCCTTTATCTCAATAGAATTTTCTAAATCTTCTTCAAATACACACGTCATTCTATTACCAAAATCTTCATCCAGTATCCCAACGTTCCCTTCATCATTCCGCCGGAGGGATAGGAAATCAAGGTTGGCAGAGCCTACGATACTCCAGCATCCATCAAAAAGATAGCTCTTTGCGTGAAGGACTTCACCCTGATAGTTGTAAA
>JAHFER010000272.1 GCA_023248365.1 Nitrospirota bacterium | reverse complement strand
AGAGGAGAGAAAGCACGTATGCCCGGACCGCTTCTATGTAAAAAATGGGGGGGATATGCTTGTCATTGAGCTTATGACAGCATACCTGACATCAGGAACAATCCTCACAATTCCCGTTTCTATTAATCTGCATAACGTCAAAAGACATACTCTCTCCATCAAATATCATTAGGCGTCCGGCTAAGGGAGTACCTATCCCAAGAATAAGTTTAAACGCCTCCATAGCCTGAAGGGTTGCAAACATAGCCGGAGTTGCGCCAAGTACTGGAAATATCTTTTGCTCAACAGGAGGTGTTGGGAAAATGCATTTTAAACAGGGCCCCTTTCCGGGAACAATTGTTGTCAGTTGTCCAACAAGCCCGTAAATGCCGGCGTGGACAAAAGGAATCCTGTAATGGATACAGGCCTTATTAATAAGGTATCTTGTGCGGAAATTATCCATCGCATCAATCACAACATCCGCTCCTTTTACCAGGTCATATATATTTTCTCCGGTAATTTCAGTTACAACAGCCTCAACGAGTATGTCTGAATTCATCTGCTCTATCTTTTCTTTTGCAGAGACAGCCTTGTAATTGCCGCTGCCTTTAATATCCTTCTCCCAATGAAGCACCTGACGATTTAAATTAGTCAGTTCCGGCTTTTGCATGTCAATAATTATAAGATGCCCTATACCGCCCACTGCAAGGTATATTGAGGCAGGACATCCCAGCCCCCCTGCCCCCAAAACTACTACTTTAGAGTTCTTAAGCCTTTTCTGTCCTTCAATGCCCCATCCCTGAATCATCATTTGCCGGTTATATCTGTCCAGATCGGATTGTGTCAGTTCTCTTGGATTGTCCATAATGCCCCCCTTATCAGAAGATTAACACAATATCACAATATCAGACGAAAATCTAAAAACGTGTCATGGCTTGAAATGTGAATTAAGTACCTAAAAATATTAACTTCCGGCCTCTATCCAAATTAATCCTCACACAAAGCCGCAAAGATTTTTTCAATTTCATTCCCCGTCATTTCATCGTGCCTTTAAAAAATATCTGTTTCTATAACCCTGTATATCTCTTCACGAGTTGTTATGCCCTGACGTACTTTTGAAAAGGCATCATCTGATAAAGTTCCTTTACTGAGTTTCTTTGCCGCAGCCTTAATAGTCTCTTCAGGTTTTTCTGAAACTATTAGTTCTTTTATCTCAGGAGTAATAGTAAATATTTCATATATGCCTGTACGTCCGTAGAATCCTGTGCGGCTGCACATATAACATCCATTCGGAGAATAAGCGCCGGCATCTTTTTTTTTACATGAAGGGCAAAGCTGCCTCACGAGTCTCTGTGCAATAATTCCAACTACTGTTGAGGCTATAATATAAGGGGGTATGCCGATGTCAATTAGTCTTGTGATAGTAGAAGTTGCATCATTTGTATGAAGGGTACTGAATACAAGATGGCCTGTCATTGCCGCCCTGAAGGCTATTTCAGCGGTCTCTTCGTCCCTGATTTCACCTACTAAAATAACATCAGGGTCCTGCCTCAGGATTGATCTCAGGCATTTTGCAAAGGTAAGGCCGATGCCTGATCTTACCTGAACCTGATTGATGCCTGCAATGTTGTACTCTATGGGATCTTCTACAGTTACTATGTTTGTCATTGATGACTTTATCCTGTTTATAATCGCATAGAGTGTTGTGGTCTTACCGCTTCCTGTCGGGCCTGTTACAAGGATAATCCCCTTTTTTCTTGCTATCAGGGATTCCATACGGATGAAGTCCTGTTCTGACAATCCAAGATTTTCCAGATTTACCTCTGTGTGAGATTGATCAAGAATCCTGATTACCACCTTTTCTCCACCTGAGACAGGAATAGTTGAAACCCTTGCATCAATATCCTTCCCTCCGGATCTGATCCTGAAGCCGCCATCCTGTGGTAATCTCCTCTCTGCAATATTCAGACGCGCTAGTATTTTGATCCTTGAAACAATGGGGCTGTGAAGCCAGGGATGCAGTCTGGTCCTCTCAATCAGAACTCCATCAATCCTGAATCTGACAGTAACATACTCCCTTGAAGGTTCTATATGGATATCGCTTGCCCTGCTTTCTACAGCCTCGGATATTAACAGGTTGACTAATTTGATGATAGGTGCGGAGATCTCATCTTTTACAATATCCGGCTCAATATCCGGAAGAGCAGCGGCATTTGCAGATATGTCTGTAATAGGTTCAATGGAAGCATCAAACCTGTAATGATGTTTTATAGCCTCTAAGATCGCCCCTTTAGCGCCTATAAAGGGTTGGACTTTCATGCTGATATGGAATTCTATTTCTTTAATGGCGTCTATATTAAGCGGATCAGATATAACTACTGTAAGGATCTTATTTTTAATACTGACAGGCAATATATGATGTTTGCGTGCCAAATCTTCAGGCACAGATATGACAGCCTCCGGCATTACTGAAATTGTATTTACGTCCACATACTTAACGCTGTACTGCTCTGACAATGCCCTTGCAATATCATGTTCAGATGCCATATTATTTTCAACCAGCAGGTCGCCGAATTTTCTGTATGAAACCTTTTGTTCTGCAACGGTCCTTATTGCGGTATCTTCATTGATAATACCTTGTTCTACAAGAAGTTCTCCGATCTTTTTATAAGTTCTCATTATTATTCTCCTGTTAATTATTAATGACGTCCTCGTAAAAAGTCGTCATTCCCGTGAAAACGGGAATCCAGAATTATTGCAATACATTGAAAAGGCTGGATTCCCACTTTCGTGGGAATGACAGCAAAGATTACTAATCAAATGCTATTTTGAAGTGGAACTATCTTCTTCAAGTTTGATAATTCTGTTGTTAATATTGACTCCGGGTTCTTAAAGTTAATCTCCTTCAAGGCCATTTTTTCATACGTCCTTGTGATTAATTTTCCATTCTCTGTTTGAAGAATTACAGCGCCATCCATATCTGTTCTTAATACAACTGCTCCGATGCTTTCATAAGCGGATATTGCCTCAGCAGAAGGGTGACGATATGGGTTTTGCCAGCCCACAGAGATTACTGCTATATGAGGTTTCACGGAAGTTAAGAAATTGGTTTCTACTGAACCTTTTGAACCGTGATGAGGGACTTTTATTACCATGCTTTCAAGTGACTTACTGTCTGCTGAAATATCCTCCATGGCGCTTTC
>JAHFER010000271.1 GCA_023248365.1 Nitrospirota bacterium | reverse complement strand
TCAGTGTATGACAGAAAGACCTTCAAATTAGTCTACAGCAAACTCCTGCCGTTCCGTAAGGATATAAACATAAATAATCCGCAGTATATTCTGGGAAACCGCGGATACCATCTTGGATTCCATCATAGCGAGGTGATTGCACGGTAAGAAGTAATTTAAAGGGAAAGGGATGGTTCTATTGGCAATTAAATAGAACCATCCCTTTTAACTTTTCCTTTACCCTGTCAGCCTCTTTTTGCACTGTATTATCTCATCCCTAGCAAGCTGATCGCATCTCTCGTTCTCGGGATGTCCGTTATGCCCTTTAATCCAAGTCCATTCAATCGTATGAGGCTCTGAGGCCTGCAGCAGCCTCTCCCATAAATCTCTGTTAAGCACCTCTTTTTTTTGTGAATTACGCCAGTTCTTTTTTATCCAGCTATCTATCCACTCTGTCATGCCTTTAACCACGTATGTCGAGTCTGTCATGATCCTGACATTACAGCGCTTCTTTAGCGCCTCAAGTGCCGAAATAACAGCAAGCATTTCCATCCTGTTATTTGTAGTCATCTCTTCAGAACCTGATAACTCTTTTTCTTTTCCACCCGATCTCAGTATCGCGCCGAAGCCTCCAACGCCGGGATTTCCGCTGCATGCGCCATCTGAATAAATCTCTACAACCGGTTTGTCATCTTTCTTCATAGTCCTGCTATAATACATTTTTTCCATTACTGCTTCAATCGTTTTAATTCAGTGCCAAACTAACTTTGACGGTCTAGTAAAAAGCCAGGGAAGCGGACGGCTTTGTAAAAAACTCCAGGTGCAAGGCGCGCAAATCCTGAGGAATGAGACGTACTTTGTTGGTACGTCGCAATGACGAAGGATGCAGCGCAACGCCGCAGATGGATTTTTTACGAAGCCGCCAGTTGACAGTAAAATCTCATCCTGCTACTATAACCCCGATAAAAATAGTTCAAAAAAAATCATAGTACGTGAAATTACACTGAAATAAGGGAGGAATCTTCAAATGGCAATAGCAGTGACACAAGACTATAAGGTTGCAGATATCAATCTGGCGGATTGGGGAAGGAAGGAAATAGATATAGCTGAAAAAGAGATGCCAGGTCTCATGGCGATAAGGGAGAAATACAGAGATGAAAAGCCGCTCAATGGGGTCAGGATTTCCGGCTCTTTGCACATGACCATACAGACGGCTGTGCTGATAGAAACCCTTGTTGACCTTGGGGCAATTGTCAGATGGGCAAGCTGCAATATCTTTTCCACACAGGACCATGCGGCAGCCGCTATTGCAAAAGCAGGCGTTCCCGTATTTGCGTGGAAAGGTGAGACGCTTGAAGAATACTGGTGGTGTACATTGCAGGCTTTGACCTTTCCTGAAGGAAAAGGACCTCAATTGATAGTTGACGACGGAGGTGATGCAACCCTGCTGATCCACCGCGGTTATGAAGCTGAAAATAATGCTGCCATACTTAATGAACCTACAGACAATAAAGAGCTTCAGATTATTAATGAAACCCTGAAGGCCCAGTTGAAGGAAGACAATAAGTGGTGGCACAAGACAGTAAAAGAGTGGAAGGGCGTCAGTGAAGAGACAACCACAGGCGTTCACAGGTTATATGAGATGATGAAGAGCGGTATCTTATTAGTTCCTGCTATCAATGTTAATGACTCTGTGACCAAATCAAAGTTTGATAATCTCTACGGATGCAGAGAATCCTTGCCGGATGGTATAAAGAGGGCAACGGATGTAATGCTTGCCGGAAAGCTTGCAGTTGTATGCGGTTACGGGGACGTGGGGAAAGGTTCTGCAAGGTCTTTAAGGGCCTTTGGCGCAAGGGTAATTGTTACTGAGATAGACCCGATCTGCGCACTACAGGCAGCGATGGAAGGCTATGAAGTGGCTACTGTGGAAGATACGCTCGGCACAGGGGATATATATGTAACAACAACCGGAAACGTGGATATTATCACCATTAACCATATGTCAAAGATGAAGGACCAGGCAATAGTGTGCAACATCGGACATTTTGATAATGAAATCCAGATGAACAAACTGAACGACTATCCTGGCATCAAAAAAATCAACATCAAGCCGCAGGTTGATAAGTATATCTTCCCGAACGGAAACGCCATCTTCCTGCTTGCCGAAGGGAGGCTTGTAAATCTTGGCTGCGCCACCGGACATCCTTCATTTGTAATGTCCAACAGTTTTTCAAATCAGACATTAGCGCAGATTGATCTCTGGAAGAATAAAGACGTTTATGAAAAGAAGGTATACAGGCTTTCCAAACAATTGGATGAAGAAGTTGCACGGCTTCATCTGGAAAAGATCGGCGTTAAACTGACAAGGCTTTCCAAAGAACAGGCAGATTATATCGGTGTTCCTGTTGAAGGGCCATATAAACCGGAGCATTACAGGTATTAACTTATAAACGGCAGTTAAACCACAGAGCACACAGAGGACTTATTTAATAACAAGACAATACAGAGATTTCCCTGTTCACCTTTTGGGTGTTTACTCTGAGATCTTTATTTTGTTTAAATATCAATATGTTTTCTCTGCGGCCTCTGCGGTAAATGCTTTTTTTAGGATTAAGGCGGACTCTCTATGCGTGTCCCCTCCGTTACCGCCAGATGCCGGTAACGGGAGCGGCCTTTTGATCATTCCGTCCCAGCGTTCCTGTGTGCAGGCCGTCCTCTATCGTACGGAGGAGGCTGTAGAGGTCATAGCGTGTATTTGAAACAACCCCCGGCTTGACTGAGTCTCCCCGGAATGCAGTATAAATGTGGTTGTCATCATTATGTTTGCCGCCTTCGTCAAATGTCACTATAAACAGCAGGCCGTTGGTAAACTTCTTGTTTTTTAAAAGCGGTTCAAAAGTCTTTTTCAGCCAGCTATCGGCATAAGCAACACCGGTATTATGCCCGTTGTTATTATTGTCTGGGATATAAAGGCTAACGTCTGCAAACGTGCCCTTCATTATATCAGCCTGCAATGCATCAGAGTTTACAATCCTTGCAGAACACCGGGCAGTGTTGGATTGAATATTTTTGTAGCTTAAAAACGGGACGTGCTTCCTTGCATAAGCCCCGCTCTTTTCCTTCAGGAAACAGTTGCCCGGATACTGCTCAACATAAACCTTCCAGCTCTTCCCCTTAGCCTCAAGCAGGTCTCCAAGATGGTT
>JAHFER010000270.1:2621-3187 GCA_023248365.1 Nitrospirota bacterium | reverse complement strand
AAAGGCCCCGCCGTAATTTCCAATATCCTCACCCAGTAGAAAGACATCAGGAGTCCGTGTTAATTCCTCGTCTAACGCCTGGCGTATAGCCTCAAGATATGTAATCTCCATAAGTCTCCTCTGATTTCTTACTTCTGACATCTTACATCTGACTTCTGCTTACTGCTAACCGCTTACAGTTCACTATAAAGGTGTTGCATAAAGCCCCTCAAGTGCCTCCCTGCCTTCAGGAAGCGGGCTATTTTCAGCAAACTCCTCTGCTATATCAATCTCTTTTTTAACCTGTTCATCTAAAGCCAGCAGCTCCTGATTATCTGCAACATTATTTGAAGTCAGGTAATTTTCCATTTTTACTATCGGGTCCTTTTTTTTCCACTCTTCAAGAAGCTCCCTTGGGACATATTTCGCTGCATCATGTTCTGAATGTCCATGCATACGCATTGTCTTGCATTCGATAAACGTGGGGCCTTCTCCTGCCCTCGCCTTGTCACAGGCATTCTTTGCAGCATTATAAACAGCAATAACATCATTGCCATCCACAATCTCTGCTGGAATTCCATATGCCA
>JAHFER010000270.1:0-2611 GCA_023248365.1 Nitrospirota bacterium | reverse complement strand
TTTTCAATAGCCATCTGTAACTTTAACGGGGTTGAATAGGCATACTGATTATTATTGCAAAAAAACACCACCGGTACTTTCCATACAGAAGCCATATTTAATGCCTCATGGAAGTCTCCCCTGCTCGTCCCACCATCACCTGTACATGCGGCAATAACCCGGCTTTCCCCCCTTACCTTAAACGACAGGGCAGCTCCAACAGCAACAGCATAGTTATCAGCAAGATGGCTTGGGAAACCAAGTACATTAAGGTTTATGTCTCCAACATGAACATTGCCCTCTTTTCCGCCTGTTACACCCGCCTTTTTACCAAGGTACTGTGCCATAATTCTCTTAGGTGTAATTCCACGCACAAGGTATGCCCCCATGTCCCTGAAATACGGGGCAATCACGTCTTCATGCTCAAGGGCATAGGCATATCCAACAGAAATGGCCTCCATCCCATTACTGGTCCAGACACCTCCAAGTATCCTCCCCTGGCGATATAAAGCAGTAACACGGTCTTCAACCCGACGGGTTAACTTGAGGTAATAGTACAACTGCAGGAGATCTTTTTTTTCAATATCCATTTTACAGTCCTCCCCATAGTCAGGACTACTCAATTTGTTGATAATAATTGCGTATAACGAGTTGAACTAAAAGTTTGAAGTAAGCGCTTTATCTATAAGCATCTGGGCTTCGATATCTAACAGATGTCTTTTAAGCTCATTGGCATGTCCCATTTCCATCTCAGCAAGTTTCAGAAACATCTTCTTTGCAGATGGCTTTACTGCAAACGTAGCAGCCGAGTGATAATAATCATAAGAATCATGCTCTTTTTGAATTGCTTCGGTGAGGATCTCGATCATAGATAATTTATCTAAAACTCTTTTATCCATTATTCTGTCCCCAATAGGATTAATTTGAACACTACAGAATTAACTACGAGAATATATTAGCAATAATTTAATCCTGATGTCAAATAAATTAAACGAGTATCTTAATTAGAATGGCATTTTAAGGCTGAATCCAATGGAATTTTTATTAAACGTAAAGGAAGGAATTATCCTGTCTCTTCCTGATACTACCCTGTAACCATTAAGCACTGTTTGAGTAATAGCTACTATCAGAATTGCATTATTACTGATACCTGTCTCTCTATGCAGTATATTGGGATCAGACTCAGGGTTATCCTTATTCAGATAAAATGTGTAAAGAGAATACCATAGAAAGTCGGTACCACTGAAGAACATGAGTGCCTTGTTGAAAGTAGTGGGCTGTTCCCTAAATGATTGAAGGGCTAATTCAAAACTCATACCCGATCCGATTTCACCTCCCAGGGCAAACGATGGATATGCACTTTCATCTATCTTCTTTGTTGAGGTATACCCCAGAAAGAGATTATTTTTTTCTTTTGAAAAGAATGAAACTGAAATCCCTTCTGCTCCAACTGAATTTCCTACTATGGCATGCCCGTATTCATGGGCGGAAAGATTTGTTAGAAAGGCCCTTCCAATCTGGATCATCTCTCCGGAAAGTGTATCAGATGCATTTACAGGCTGTGCGGCCAAGAATACAAAAAAGATAAATAAAACCAAGAATTGTTTCATCATACCCTCCTGGCCGAAGGGAAAATAAAAAAGCCCATTACCACGATTTTGGGTAATGGGCTTTTAACTCCATCCACTTCGGCGACCCCGCTACCCTCTGTTTAAAGGGCCGGTGGCTATGCGTCCTGCCGTTACCGGCAGTTTGCTATTATCGGTGGTAAATCTTATTATATGTTATGTATACATTGACTTTACCATCTTAATGACAATTGTCAATTAAGAATTATTTTGGCTTTGAGTATCCAAATGCTGTATCTGATTCAGCAAGTGCTATAAAATTTTTAAAAGAATCATCTGTGCTGAAATAAAGCGCCCTGCCTGATGCATCAATATATATTGCAGCCTCAGCCTTATCAATCGCCATGCCTGTTATAGGGTCTTTTGCAAACCTGATAGAAGGATTCTCTTTTAAGGTCATTATATATGGCTCTCCGGAAGTATAGTAAACCTTTCCATTCATCCGGATTGCACTCTGTGGCTGATTTGTGTATCTGTTTGTTACCATATTAACTTCACTTGGCATAACCCTCTTTAACCATACATTAGCAGGATTATCTGCATGGCTCATTGCAGGCATGGTATTTTTCATTCTGAGGGATTCTAACCTTACTTGTGCAAGATAATTCTGTCTGACGGATTCTAATATCAGGATCGCCTGTGTATTATCCGCAGGCTTTGCCCCTTCAGCACCATAACTATACCCTGACAGAGATATACCTGCTGCGAGTGTTGAAAATGCGACCATTATTGCAATTCTTTTGATCTTTCCTTTTCTCATAAAGTTCCTCCTTCTGTTGATTAATTGACAATGATGAAGTTTACATGGATTTAACCGATTCCCATAATAACATCTTCAGTTGAATTGTCAAGAAGTTAAAGGCATCCGGACATCAATCCAATGCAAGCGGACGGCTTTGTAAAAAGCTCCAGGTGCAAGGCGCGCAAATCCTGAGGAATGAGGCGTACTTTGTTGGTACGCCGCAATGACGAAGGATGCAGCGCAACGCCGCACGACCCATTGC
>JAHFER010000269.1 GCA_023248365.1 Nitrospirota bacterium | reverse complement strand
CCTGGCATTAAGGCCATCCTGAACAGCGGCTATATAGATAAACCGATAGACCGGTCAAAGTTAGAAAGGTATGGGATTGTTTTTTTTAATAAACCCTATGACATTCAGGATGTTCTCGTCACTATTAGAAACATGCTGAAACAGTTCTAAGGGAATTATCCCATTACCATGTCAAAGGTAGACATAACTATAGAAGCTTCCTGAATCAGAAGTTGAAAATATCCTGCATCGAAGGGGAAAATCCGGGAATCAGCGGGGATTCAAGGTGATCCTCAGGAAAAAAAATACCATGGATTTCATATACCTCATTTTTTAGCACCATCACTTCTATATTTTTCGCAACGGGGTCTGCAATCCAGTATTCCTTTACCCCATGCCTTGCATAGAGGTTCTTCTTAAACAAGATATCCCTCTCCCTTGTGCCTGGAGAAAGTATCTCTACTACAAGATCAGGGGCGCCGGTAATATTTTTATCTGTCACTATTGCCTTACGTTCATTTGATACATAGATAATATCCGGTTGTACAATATCATATATTGAAAGTTTAATATCAAATGGGGCATCAAAAACCAAACCAAGGGAATTCCTCTTTACATAATCCCATAACAGAAATTCCAGATTACGTGAAATGGATTGATGGAAAAAATCAGGTGACGGTACCATAAAAAGTTCTCCATTCAGCAGTTCGCAATGGTTATCATCAGAAAAAATAAGGTAATCTTCGTAAGTAAGAAGCTTCTTTGTCTTTAACATTTCCTGGCTCTCAGATTAATAATATTATTAATCAGATTGATTATATTGACATGATAAATAATAAACTATGCTGTGTCAATAGGCGGTGTAGCATAGACGGTATTGACAAACAGCATGTTAAAGACGTAAATTCATATCCGCAATAACTACTTAATATAAACACATAAGTCCTTAACTTAATGAGATACGAAGATATGACAAGAGAAGAACTCATCAATGAACTGAAAGAGCTGCGCAATCAGCTCATGGAATACAGAACAGCAGATAATGAGCAGGAAGAATCTCATGATGTTCTTCAATGGTTTAAAATATTCAGTGACAATGCATACGACCTGGTATACTTCTGCGACACAATGGGGAATATACTATATGTAAACAGGATCTTTGAAAAAATGACCGGATATAAGCCTGAGGATTTCACAGGAAAACCTTTTGCAAAACTATTTGATGAAACAAACCTGAAAAGGGGGATGGATGCCTATGTTAAGACAATAAAGGGAGAAAGCCCGGAATATGAAGTCATCTTCAGGGATACGGGGGTTATGTGTGAATACAAAAACTTCCCGTTCAGGAACAAAGAAGGAGAGGTAGTCGGTGTTGTAGGTATCGCCAGGGATGTCACTGACAGGAGAAAAAAGGCAGAAGAATTAGAACAGTATCGTGAACACCTTGAGGAACTGGCAGAAATGCGTTCGGCTGAATTAAAAAATAAGATTGAAGATTATCAGCGATCAGAGGATGCATTACGGCAAAGTGAAGCCAGGTTCCGTACACTTATTGAAACATCTCCTCACGGTATCCAGGAAAATGATACCAACGGGATAATCACATTCAGTAATAAGGCGCACGGCAGCATACTCGGCTACAGTAAAGGAGAGCTCGAGGGGACGGCCATCTGGAATCTTTGTTCAACTGAAGAAGAAAAAGAAAATGTTCGAAACTATCTGAAGATACTGGTGAGGGAACAGCCTGCGCCGGTCCCGTATATTGGGGAAAACATAACAAAGGACGGGAGGATTATACAAGTACAGGTTGACTGGAACTATAAAAGGGATGATAGAGGAAATCTGACAGGGTTTATTTCTGTTATTACGGATATCACTGCACGTAAGAATGCAGAAGCAGCTAAGGAGAAAATGCAGTTACAGCTGCTCCACTCTCAGAAGATGGAGGCTATCGGCAGACTGGCCGGCGGGATTTCTCATGACTTCGGAAATATACTAACTGCCATAAAAAATTTCAGCGCCCTGGGGATAAAGAGAAAAGTAGATTGTGACCCTGAAGTCCAAAACATTTTTGAACATATCAGGACGGCATCCGTACGGGCAATAAATCTTACCAGACAACTCACCACTTTCGGACAGAAAGGATTCACCAGGATTGTCAACGCAAATATCAACAAGGTAATCAATGATCTCCTTCATATGCTTAATCGCCTTATAAGCGAAAATATTACAATATCAGTTGACTTAGCCCCAGGTCTGTGGAAGATCCGGGGGGATACGGGTATGCTTGAGCAGGTAGTTACAAATCTGGTTATCAATGCCCGGGATGCAATAGCCGGAGTTGGTATAATTTCAATTCAGAGCAGAAACGTTATTAAATATGAAGATGCCTGCAAAAAGAACCCTTACGAAAGGGCCGGCAGGTTTGTCTGTCTGACTGTAAAAGATACGGGCGCCGGCATACCTGAAGAGAATTTGAATCATATCTTTGAGCCTTTCTTTACTACCAAAAAGACCGGTAGTTCAGGGCTTGGGCTTTCAGTCGTCTACGGTATAATAAAAGACCATCAGGGATGGATAAATGTTTCAAGCGAGACTGGAAATGGAACGGCCTTTGAGATTTACTTGCCGGCTATTGAGGAAGAGGCCGATGAACATGCTGAGGACAGAATAAAGGTCAGCAAACTCAGGTGCTGTGGTGAAAAAATACTGCTTGTTGAAGATGAAGTTTTGGTCCGTACATCAACAAGGATGACACTTATTGATGAAGGGTATGTTGTGTTTGAGGCGGAGAGTGCAGAGTCTGCCCTGAATATTTTCCACAGAGAAAATGGGAAATTTGATCTGGTGATGAGCGATCTGGTGCTTCCTGGAAAAGACGGCCTGACACTGATAAAAGAACTCATTGGGCTTAATACAGGGCTCAAGGCCATACTTAACAGCGGTTATATTGACAAGCCGATAGACCGGTCTGATATAGAAAAGTATGGGATTGTTTTTTTCAATAAACCCTATGACATGCAGGAAGTTCTGGTCGCTATCAGAAACCTGCTTCAACAGTCCTGAGGGTCATTGACAATATAACTGCCTGTTTGCTAACATCTCTATGTCATATTTCATACCCGGGACCCTAATGATTATCTACTTTATAAAACGCCTGTTTGAAATGATCCCCACAATACTTGGGATTACCCTGATTTCATTCTTTATTATCCATCTTGCG
>JAHFER010000268.1 GCA_023248365.1 Nitrospirota bacterium | reverse complement strand
AAGAATACTTTTCCCTGTACGCAAAAAAATCAGCTTAAATCCTGCGGCATTGATACCCATACATCGCTTCACAGCCTCTATATATATTCTCCCTGATACAGAATACTCTGCTGCCTTATTTTCCAGCTCAGATTCCAAAACCCTGTCTGTTTTATAGTCTGCTATATATACACTGTTACCATCTTTAAAAATAACATCCATGAAACCTTCCATAACCTGGCCATCCCATGATATTATAAAAGGGACCTCCCTGCCGATAATTTCAGCAGCTTTCAATTCCTTATATGCAGGTGAAAACAAAAAATTTTTCATAATACCTTTGATTTCATCTTTAACAGATGACATGTCAATTGCTGATTGCTGAGACACAATCCTGTTAATCACATCTTCTGGTATCATCTCTTCCTGAGTATCTTCCCTTATACTTTCAACGATTAATTTATCATTTCTAAAATCCCAGTGCTCAAGAATATAATGTACCGCTTTCCCAATAAGAACTGCCCTGTCCGGGGCATCCAATGAAAATCCCCCCACCTTATCCATTGAAGGCATGGTGCGGGGAAACTCATAATCAGCAGACTCCTTTTCCATCTTTGTAGGAGAAACAAACAGCGATTTTTCAATAATGTCATTATAATTATTAGCCCTGAACTCCCATAGACGTGCAAGTTCTTCTATTTCTGCATGCCCTGTTAAAGAGGCTATTTTCCCTGTTATCTCTGATTGTTTATTTCCTTCTTTTGCCTTATCTTTTCTTAATGCATCCTGCCTTATAATCGTCTGTTTGATTCTCCCTCTCCCCAGCACTATCTCATCAACAGATTCTTCTCCAATAGAATCCCCGGTAACTTGTTTAATTATAACTTCTTTAATCATTGACATAAAACAATTCCTGTTCATATTCCCGTATAATGTGCCGGAGATAATAAGGCTTTCCCTGGCCCTTGTCATTGCTACATAGAGGAGTCTCTTTTGCTCTTCCTCATCTTTAATCGTATTTTTATCATAGACCATTACTGAATCACGGTTTCTCAAATTATCTATCTTTAAACCTGTGGTATTACACGACCAGTCATGGATAACACTGATACTGTCCTCTCCTTCTTTTTTTGAACTGTGCATCCCTGCAAGCACTACGACCGGAAACTCAAGTCCCTTGGCCTTATGTATACTCAATATGCGTACTGCATTAACAGCCTCTTCTGCCAGAAGGCTCTCCCCTTCTTCCTGTAAATCTGCAACATTCTCTTCAAGTAATGCAGTAAAACCCTTTAGTGTAAGGTCAGCCCTGTCGCCAAGAGACTCTGCTATCTTCTGTATTTTTATCAGATTTGCAAGCGCCTGTTCACCATTGTAAGAACTTGCGGCAAATTCAAGTACCGGAAGGGTCTCAAATATCAGGTGTATAGCGTCAGAAACAGGTCTTGCGCCCGCTTCTGTCCTGAGTCTGTTAAGAAGGCCATACAGGGTAATCAAAGCTGAACTGTCTAAGTCTTTTAATTCCTCTGCACTGTTTAACCTGGCCTTAAATACTTCATCCGAAAATCCTTCCGGCGGGGTAAGAAAACCCCGCCTATCCACATGTTTATCCCCATATATATGAACGATAGGCAGAACTTTCCTGCCCCGTTCATTATATGTATCAACGATAGGCGGGACATTCTTGTCCGGCTCATTTTCCTTCAGTATCCTATAATCCAGCAAAGAAAGCCTGTTCAGCTCATATATCTCCCTGTCAGACAGACCGCCAAGCGGTGAGCGCAGGACGCCTGCCATGGCCAGGCTGTCGCCGGGATTGTCTATGACCCTCAGAAGATTTACAAAATCTATAACTTCCTGAGCTGCATAAAAGTGTTTTTCCCCTTCAACGGTATAAGGAATATCGTATTTTCTTAAAACCTCAAGATATGCAGATACATCCGTCATCTTCCTCAACAGTATGGCAATATGCCGCGGCGATACCAGCGCCATTGCCCCATCAGGGCCTGGTATCTCTTTATGTCCGATGGCCTCTTCCTTAAGCCACCTGCCGATCGCCTCTGCCTCCAGCCTCACGGCCTTTGGCGCAGTAACATTATCATCATTCCTTGCATCTACCAGTCTGAATTCAACCATCTGATCAGCTAAGACTGCCTCATGACCCGGCCGGTTAATCAGGCTTACGTATTCCGGCTGATACATTCCACGCTTTATTATCATGTTTGAAAATAAATCATTAACAACATCAATTATCCTGTTGTTACTCCTGAAATTTGTTGAAAGATCAGTCTTACTGCCGGAACTGCCTGACAGCACCATCTCCCTCACATAAGAATATGCCTCAATATCAGCCTTACGGAATGAATATATAGATTGTTTGGGATCGCCGACTATGAAAAGTTTTCCTGGTGTGAGCTTTATGTTCCGCCACTCAGTCTCATGCCTGCCGGAAACCTCTCCCATATATAATGCAATCTCATACTGAACCGGGTCAGTATCCTGAAATTCATCAATAAGTATAGCCTTAAAACGCCTTTTTAAATCTTCCCGTACTTCAGATATATTTTTCAGGATATCCCTGCAGAACGAGAGAAGTCCGTCAAAGGATATATAACCTGATGCTGTAAATCTATCCCTGAACCTCTTTGCAAAAGGGATGCAGAGTTCAGAAAGACGATAAAAAAATTCATCGTCAGCAGAAGAAAGTCTTTTTGCCACCTTAATAATCCGCGCTGCCTCTTCAAAATCCTCTTCTATCCAGTCCTTTGGCATTGAACAGGAGTCATCATCCAAGATTTCAGGAGTTCTATCTTCAATACAACTTTCAAATATCTCTTTTGACTTAATTAAAAGTTTCTCTACCTTCCTCGATTTTGTATATCTGGTAAGCAGCCCCTGAACTTTTACATGAAGAGCTTCTAACCATAATTGAAATTCATTATTTGAGTAATCCTCTGTCCTGCCTTTTACAAGAGAGTTCAATGGAATCGCCTCGTTACATAATTCCTTCATGAAATCTTTCAGAGACTCAAGAGTTGTCCTGTTAAGGATTTCCTCCCACAATTCCCTGTGAGGCGAATTTAACGACAATTCAACATCCAGCCATACCTCCCACTCCTTTTCAAACAACTCCATAAATGCAGACCCGTCATCTTCTTTAAATCCTGGGTCAAGCCCTGCCTCTAAAGGATAAAAGCGAAGGACAAATCCGGCAAAACTGTGCATT
>JAHFER010000026.1 GCA_023248365.1 Nitrospirota bacterium | reverse complement strand
GCTCAAAGGAACGAAGTTCTTCTTTGTGTGTTCCCACACCTTTTGTAAAAAATACTTTCTTTGGTACGTAAAGCATTTATCTCTCCCTATATCCTTTTTGGTTATTTTGCTGCAAGTGTATAACCCATCAACTTATATAATAACTTTGCTACAAGAAAATCTGATGACGGCTGTCCTGGTATCGGCGATAATTCTACTGCATCAAAACCTATAATATTACACTTTGCAGAAACCTTTTTTAATAGCCGGATTACCTGATACCAATCTAACCCGCCAGGCTCAGGAGTACCTGTAGCAGGCACATAAGCCGGGTCAAAGGCATCCACATCAATAGTTATATAAATATTCCCTGAGAGATGTGCAGCAGCCTCTTCCATCCACTCATCTGAATCCATAATATTTGCTGCATAGTAAGTAAATATATTATCAGCCTTCTGAAGAAACTCGGCCTCTTCCTTGCTCATACTGCGTATTCCAACCTGAACTATTTTCAAGCCCAGTTCAGAAATCCTACGCATTACACATGCATGACTCAAACCTAATCCCTGGTATTCTTTTCTCAGGTCAGCGTGCGCATCAAACTGAAGCACAGAAAAATCATTATACTTTTCATTTAATGCCTTTACCACACCAAATGTAATTGAGTGTTCCCCGCCGATAGTGACAGGAATCTTCCCGGCATTTAAGATATCAGCAGCAACCTTTTGAATGCGGTCTATGGTCTCATCAGAATCAATAGAAACTTCAAGCTGTCCCAATGTATGAATGCCTGCGTCGCATGGCTCTATATTGAGTTCATCATCATATAGCTCCATATAGGCAGAGGCCTCTATGGCGGCCTTTGGCCCTTTTCTTGTGCCTTGCTGAAATGAGGTTGTATGGTCATACGGGACAGGAAGAACAACAAACCGGGACTTCTCCCAATCCGAAATCTCCGGAGGTATTCCACCAAAATTTGAATTTACGAATATAGAATCATTACCCAATTTAAAATAAAAACCTCCGTCTCTTATAGAATAGCTGGCTTACAGTAAACGTTTAAATGGGGTGTATAATTAACATACTACAGGAGATTAGTCAACATAATTATGAGAACACCGGGTGCTCCCATAATTACAGACGTCTTAAATCTTCAATCTTATTTTTTGCCAGAACTTTCAAGAGGTCCGGCCTTGTTCTTTTTGCGATTGACTCTTTATATTTCTGGGCTGTTGCTGTAACAATTAAGGGCAGGGCTATTGTAGTATCACAATAAACTGTTACCATCCTGGCGTCCTTTTTTATCTTCCCCCAGGACTTTGCCTCGTCAAAGGTACATCCGCTTAATCCTCCCCAGTGAGGGGCATCCGCAGTAATCTGGATAGCGTATTCATGGCCTTCCACTTTGTTATCCCACATACCTGCGGTAACTTCCATCTGCTGAATAAAGTTCTTTGGTGTGCCGCCGCCAATGTATATAACACCTGTTTCTTTAGCCTTCATGGACAGTATCGCAGTCTCCTGCACATCTGCAACCACATCAAAGAGGAACTTCTTTCCCGTTGTCCTTCCTGCCAGTCCTATACCGATAGATGAATCTCCGATGGCAGGGCAGTAAATCGGAACACCGGCTTTATACGCAGATGTCACTATTCCATCCCTGTCAGACTCTTTTGAAATCTTCTCGCCAAGCAGGTATAAAAATTCTCTGGTGGTATAAGGCCTGTCTAAATCTAATGTATCTGCAAAGTGCCCGACATAATCATCGAGGGATCTGAATTCAGATTCAGAGGCAAAGACATCATATATCCTGTCTACCCCCTCCTCCTGCAAAAGTACATCATCAATAAATGCATTCCCCTGATAATGAAAACGCCCAAGTGATTCATGCATATCATGAAAAAGATTTGCGCCTGTGGAAACAAGGCAGTCAATTAAACGGTTCTCAATCAGATATACTATGATACTCCTCATGCCTGCCGGCACCATAGCGCCTGCAACACCAAGGAATATAGTAACCTTCTTCTTCAGCATTGATCCCCATACATCAACCGCTGTAGCAAAATTCTTCCCCTGAAATGCGGTCTGAGACATTGCACTCAGCGCATCAGCAACACTTCTGTCTTCTTTTATTTCAAATGGGATAGTTGGATGTTTCAGGAATTTTGAATGTTTCATGTCATATACTTTCCAAAATCTTCAGGTTTAAGATTTTTTAACCACTGGTCAAGGTTCTCAGAATTACGTTTATTCATTACATCTTCAGATACAAAAATCGGCGCATTAGACCTTAATGCAAGGGCTATAGCATCGCTGGGTCTCGAATCAACCACAACCTCAGACCCCTGAGATAACAGGTGTATTTTTGAAAAATAAGTATTCTCCTTCAGATTACTAATAACCACACTGATAACTTTAATATTCAATGTATCAAGCATATTTTTTGTAAGATCATGAGTCATTGGTCTTGGAGGTATTATCCCTTCGAGGACAAAACAAATTGCATTCGCCTCAAACTTACCTATCCAGATGGGTAATATCTCTTTATCCGTCTCGTCATTCAATATTATTATATACATGTTTGTGTGCGGGTCAAACACTAACCCCCTTACCTTCATTAAATACATAACCCGGCCTCCCCGTCCTGCCAGTCCTGATTGATGGATTGCCCAAAGGGCCTTTGGGAACATTGAAATATTAACATATCAAATTTCCCAAGGCAATATATTTTAACGAAAAACACGTTTTTGATCCACATCGCTTATTCAAAAACAAAGGGACAGAGGATCTTTGCTGTATGTAAAAGATCTGAGTTTTTCTTTTCGTTATTGTTATCTTCTGCAGGAAAGTAGTAGGCTGCTAATTTGAAATGGTATCCGCTTATTGTGCCGGATATAGTCTGGTCAGGGTTTGTAGCCCATGACATTGACCGCCGATTCTCATTCACAGCGATTACTAACTGTAGCTCATCAGGGTACATATGAATAATATCCTCCTCACTCAGCGTTACATCTGCCCGGACATCCCGGTACATAGTATGTGAATGAAAATCTCCAATCATGTCAAGTTTAGGAAAATTTTTCAGTACCTCCTGAATAATCTTCCATTTATCACTCCTGAGTTCTATCCACTTATGTCCCCTTCTGGCGCTCTGATAAGGTATAGCGTGTTCTACAATATACTTTTGCTGGGTTTTATATCCAAGCAGTAAACCAAAGCACTCCTTTTTATAAACTTCTACAGAGGACAGGATAAGCCCCATAAAGACATTTTCACTTAAATATACTTCTATGTCTCCACGTTTTATTGCCATATCCCGGTATAATAACCTATTTTCTCTTTCTTCTTTCGATCCTTGATCTCTTAAGCAATTTCTTATGTTTATGCTTCCTCATCTTCTTTTTTCTCTTTTTAACTACACTGCCCAATCTTTCACCTCCTTCAGAAGTTGATGCTGAAAAATACATTATTTAAATAACAAAACTAAATTATTATACATAAAGACGGAAAAGTTTCAATGTATTTTTGGTTTTGGGATATAATAAGCCATTATAAATTTCATTACCCGGTTGCAAATTATATTACTTTTTACAGGAAATTTGACTTTTAGTCTCTGAATATAGTATAAAAGCAGTCGTTGTTTGATTGCAGATTGTTTTCATCTATCGGGGTGTAGCGCAGACTGGTAGCGCACCTGCTTTGGGAGCAGGGTGTCGGAGGTTCAAGTCCTCTCACCCCGACCAATAAAAATTGTGCGTCTGTTGATGCTCAAAAATGCCCAGTTGCAAGGAAGGGGTGGGAATTTGAGATGAGGCGTACTTAATAGTACGTTGAAGATCAAATTCCTACCCCTGACGCCGCAAATGGACATTTTTCAGCATCAACAAGTTGCGGCTGTAGCTCAGTTGGATAGAGCAAGTGACTTCTAATCACTAGGTCGCAGGTTCGATTCCTGCCAGCCGCATGTAATTAAAAACCGTGATACGTGTCCGGTATGCGTGACCGTGAAAAACCATTAACGGACACGGACAACGGACACGTTAACCGGATTATGGTGGGCGTAGCTCAACTGGTTAGAGCTCTGGATTGTGGTTCCAGAGGTTGGGGGTTCAAGTCCCCTCGCTCACCCCAAAATTCCTTCAATTTACTTTTTAAGCGTCTTTTTAAGTTTTTTCTCAAGGCTCTCTACCTTTTTATTAATCCTGCCTGCGTCTCCTTTTCTGTAGTCCACTTTGATAGCAGTGGAAATTCGGTTGCAATCTTTTCGCATTGTTTCAAGGCATTTTTTTACAACTGAAAAGACCTCATCCCATTCCCCTTCGATAACAGTACCCATTGGGTTAACCCTGTAGTCAAGCCCGCTTTTATCAATTATTTTCAGAGACCTTGCGACATATTTACTTACGCTCTCCCCTTTACCAATAGGGGTCATGCTGAATTCAAGTAAGATATTAGGCATTTTTTATTCCTCCTCAATTATTTTCTTCTCACCAATATTCATTTATAGCGGAAAGCAACCGCTGTTTTATTTCTGCAAGCTTTTCAGCATCTGTAATCTTATTGCCGCTCATGTCTTTTACATAGAATACATCCACAATCTGGTCAACGTGTGTGGCAATCTTTGATGAGTGAATAGAGAGTCCCAGTTCGAAGATATTTTTGGTAATGATATACAGCAGTCCCTGTTTATCTGCGGCAAATATATCTATGATTGTAAATCCGTCAGAGGAATAATTATCAATCTCTACCTGGGTGGGCGCTGTAATGGGGATTGTCTTTCTGGGGGGTCTTTTATTGGCATATTTTCCGAACAGTTCCTCTATCGTGGTCTCACCTGTAAGCGCTTCACATATATTCTTCTTTACAGTAGCCTGACGGAGGAGGGTTGAGACACCTTCGGGATATGGGTCCTGTGCCTGAAAGGTATCTACAACAATACCCTTTTCTGTTGTATAAACCTGAGCGCCAAGTATATTATAGCCTGCGGCAGCAAGCACTCCGGCTATCTTAGAAAATATGCCAGGCGTAATATTGTCATAAGTATATGCAGTAAATTCGACAATGCCCTTTTCCGTTGTTGCATCTACAAGTACCGGTTCTTCTTTATCCTCTATAAGTTTATTTATCATGTTGAGGTGGCTGATTATCTTTTCAGGAGGTGTTACAAGGAGATAACGGGCCTCCATGTTTTTAAGCTGTTCATCCAGCCATTCCGGCGGATACATAACGCACAGCCTCTCTTCTATGTCCTTCTTTATCTTCATAATGATATTCTCTTCTGAGTATATGGCCCTGGTCCCGGACAGCTCTTCCATCGCCCTGTAATAGAGATCAGTAAGAAGACTCTCCTTCCATTCATTCCATGTCTCAGGCCCTACAGCATTTATATCTGCATAAGTCATCACAAATAATTTTCTGAGAATCTCCGGCGTGGCCACCTCTCTTGAAAAAAGCAGAATAACCTTGTCTTCAGAAAGGTCTCTTCTGAATGCTATCTGCGACATAATAAGATGATTCTTTACAAGAAAGACCAGCAGGCTCGTATCATCCTTGTTAAATTCCAACTGCCTTGCCAGCCTTTCAGCAATCTTTGCACCTGTAACCGAGTGATGTTCTGCACTCCCTTTTCCTGCGTCATGAATCAGCAGCGCCAGATGCAGAAGATCTTTCCGTTTTATCTCCCTGTAGACTTTAGGTATATACCCATGGGCGTATTTAAGGTCTTCAGCCATCTGTATTGCAATAAAGCTATGCTCATCCACAGTATACTTATGATAATAATCGTAGGATGCATAACAGGATATTCTCTCAAATTCAGGGATTAATTTCTGAATGATTTTTACCTTATGCATCTGACGCATGGTATCTGCAATCCCATTGGGCCATGTAATAATCTGTCGGAATACCTTATTTACCTCAGGATTAGAATACAGGTCAAACGCCACCTTGTCTGAATTACGGTAAAGCATACTCATAGTATAAGTGGATACCTTAAGGCCGTTTATCAGGGCAAGGTAAAAGAGATATACAACATTCTTCATATCACTGAAGAATGCATCCTGATACCTTTCAGGCACATGGATAGTATCTTTTGTCAGAGCAAAGCATGGTTTAACAAACCTTGATGTTATAAGCTCGACCCCTGCCTTCCACACAGGCTTCGGGATTGCCTTTTCAATCGCCCTCATAGAAATATCATGCAGGTGAGAGGCATGCATATAATAATCTTTCATGAATGCCTCGACCCCAAGACGATGCGGCTCATCTGCATAACCCAGGAACTTAGACATTCTCAATTGATCTTCCACAGTAAGTACATCCGCTGCCTTTCCTGCATTAAAGTGCAATTCATTTCTAATCTTCAGTAAAAAATCCTGTGCATCTATAAGGTCACCATATCCAATTTTTGAGAGGTAGCCCTGTTTATGAAATTCAGCAAGTGAATAAATCCTGTACTTTGCTATTAATACCCACTTTAAACTGTGTATATCCCTGAGACCGCCCTTCCCCTCCTTTATATTTGGTTCAACAAGGTAGACAGACGACCCGTACTGCTTATACCTCTCACTGATATGTTTAAGGCGGTCTTCTATGTACGACTTTACATCCCGGCCAACTACCCTGTTTGAAAATACTGTTTGAAACTCGTTAAAAAGCGGCTCGCTCCCTGTGATAATCCTTGCCTCCATCAGTGCCGTCCTTACAGTAAAATCTGAACAACTGACCTTCACGCAATCATCTACTGTCCGGACACTATGCCCGATGTTATACTTTAAATCCCACAGCAGATAGAGGACAGCCATTGAGACTGATTCCACTGCCTCTTTTGCATCGTTCTTATATAGAAACATGATGTCTATGTCTGAAAAGGGGTTCAGTTCCCCTCTTCCATAGCCGCCTACAGCAACAACAGTGCAATTATCAGAAACAGGACTTTTATGAGATGATTCGTATTTTTTTAGTTCATACTTGTAGATTCCAGAGATTATCTTATCTGTAAGGTTTGAAATTTGTGAAACAATATGCAGACCGGAGGCCCCATTCTTATGGAGGTCATTTATCTCCTGAATCCTGCAGGATATGTATTCTTTTAATGCAGATACTACTACTGATCTGTCAGAAGATTTGGAAAGGATTTTACTAATTGAGGTCATATTTAGTTTGGTGCCGAAGGGGGGATTTGAACCCCCACGGGAAAACCCACATGCCCCTCAAACATGCGTGTCTACCAATTCCACCACTTCGGCACATCCAACAGAATAAAAAATTAACAAGGGATTTGTCAAGAGAAAAGGCATTCATCTCTTCCTGTAATTTGCCTTTGAATTATCGCTATGTTATCATAATTCTTACTTTATAATCAAATTTATTTAGAATTTTTAAGTAGTTATGAACGATAACATAGTTGCTGCAAATAAAAAGGCATTTCATGATTATTTTATTGAGGACACCTTTGAAGCCGGAATCCAGCTAAAAGGGACAGAGGTTAAATCGCTTAGGGAAGGCGGTGGGAATCTCAAAGACGGATATGCACATTTAGACCGGGGAGAGGTATTTCTCCACTGTAATATAAGCCCATATAAGGCCGGTAACATAAATAATCATGACCCTCAGAGAAAGAGGAAACTCCTTTTACACAGAATAGAGATTAGCAGAATCATCGGAAAGATTCAGCAGAAGGGATACAGCCTTGTACCTCTCAAGATATATTTCAAACAGGGCAAAGCAAAGGTAGAAATTGGAGTAGCAAAAGGGAAAAAGGATTATGATAAGAGAGAGAGCATTAAAAAGCGGGATGCCGGTAGGGAGATTGCGCAGGCGTTTAGGGAGAGGCAGAAGTAAGAAGGCAGATAAAGGCATGTCATTCCCACAAAAGTGGGAATCCAGATCCACGACATAGCCCTGGATTCCAACTCCCTGCTAAAGTCTGTTGGGGCATGTTGCGCAGAAATGACAATGATGAAGGATTGTTACATGAAAAAAGGGATTATTTTAATAGCAGTGCTTGTAATTACAGGAATCACATTAATTTCCTGTTCGAAATCTAAACAAGCCAATGAAGATAGCAGTAAATATCCTGCTACTTATGTGGCATATAAGAATAACCCTGACTGGAGAGGTGGAGAGACGAATCCTATAATTTCTCCGGACAATTTTGATGGTGACATACGCGAGGCTTATGCATCAGCAGCGGCTGTCCCGGATGTGCTTGACCATTTGTACTGTTACTGCTATTGTGCAGAGCACCATGGACACAAGAGCCTGCGTACCTGCTTTACTGACGGCCATGGCTCCGGATGCGATATATGTGTAAACGAGGCACGTTTAGCAAAAAAGCTTCATGACAAGGGCTACAGCATCACACAAATCAGGGATGAAATAGATAAGGAATTCTATGAACCATATAATTAAGTCATATAGTGAGGCTTTTGCAAAAGTCGTCATTCCCGTGTAAACGGGAATCCAGAGGTATTGTAACACATTGTAAAAAACTGGATTCCCACTTTCGTGGGAATGACAAACTATTCGTTTACAAGACTTTTGCAAGAGCCTATAGTGAAAACAAAGTTGACGCTCAAAAATGTCCACGACCCATTGCAATGGCCTCCGGCCGCAATGGGTACCCCGAAGGAAGGACAAGGATTTGGGCTGAGGCGTACTTTGTTGTACGCCGAAGTTCAAATCCGCAGTCCTGACGCCGCAGATGGGCGTTTTTCAGCGTCAACGCGATGGGGGCGACTGGCTTCGACGGAGATGAAGAGGCCAGGGTTGCATGCTGAGGTCCCGTTGGCCTCATTAAACAAACGGGGAATTTTAATTGCCAACAACGAATTGGCACTCGCTGCCTAAATAAGGCAGTGACGCTCTTCCTGACGTCGCCTGTGCATTGGGAAAGAGTGCAATATTAGCAGGCTGGCCTGTCATATTCTCCTGCGGATGACAGGTAAGATTAAGCGGGATAGCGGCTACTCGGGCCTGCCTGTGGGCATGAAATGCTGCGAATTTATTAAATACATCAGGCTAAGCATGTAGTAACCTTGATGCTAAACGTTTCCGGACGCGGGTTCGATTCCCGCCGCCTCCACCATTTTTGTAAAAGGCCCCTGACAGGTCGCTGTCAGGGGCCTTCTTTTTTGAAGAAGATGCTCTAATATTTAGGAAGCAAAAGGAGGACGACATGGCAACCTACAAGCAAGTAAAAACACTTTAGGCTATAGAGGCCTCTTACATTGCAGGGCTTATTGATGGAGAAGGAACTATTACTTTATCACGTAAGCGCCGCTACGAAAATCGCCAACTTGTCATTAGCATCATCAGTCTATAATCCAAACTGAAATTTTGATTTTCCTATAATTTCAAATAAACCTTCCTGGATTGACATCTTAAAATGACCATAGTAATATTACCATAGTCATTATGTCTTTTTTGGGAGGTGCGAAATGAGTCACATTGTATCAAAGTCCAGATTTAAGCCTCATGCCCTGGAATATTTTCGTCAGGTTGAGGAGACAGGGGAAGAGATAATCATTACCAATCACGGAGAGCCGGTGATTAAGGTTATTCCTTACAGGGAAGAGCCTGACGCAGCCTTGAAATCGCTAAAGAACTCTGTTTTAAAATACGACAGACCATTTGAGCCGGTGAGTGCCGATGAATGGGAGGCGCTCAAGTGATTGTCCTTGACACTCATGCATGGGTCTGGTGGCTCAGCAATCCTGAAAAGCTCTCTAAGAGATCAAGGGACAGGATAGAAAGGTCCCGGAAAAATAAAACCATCTATATCTCTTCTATAAGTGTCTGGGAAGTGGCAATGCTTGTGGAGAAAGGCAGATTGAAGCTCACTATGGATGTCATGGACTGGATTGCAAAGTCTGAGGCCCTTCCTTTTGTCCATTTTGTTCCGGTGTCTAATAATATTGCGTTAAAATCTGTACAACTTCCAGGCGAGCTTCACGGAGACCCCGCTGACAGAATCATCATAGCTACCGCAATAATCCAAAGAGGAACTCTTATCACAAAGGACGATAAGATCCTTAACTACCCTCATGTTGAAACATTGTGGTAGCCGGAATTCCAGTGACGCGTTTCGGATTAATTAGTGAGCAGAAACAGGACTTATCGTATGCAGTATTAAGAAACCAACTCCTACGCAGGACATCTTCTCCTTTCAGGTGTTTGCTGGTTCAGGTGTATGTAAACGCAATGTAAAGGGGCTTCAGGCAAGGGAAGCCAGTACTGCTCTTATGAATCAGCAGGTTGCTTAAGCAGTTAGGGATGAAGGCAATCTTTCCCAGGCTTAAAAAAAGTATATTTTGTCCTTCTTCCCGATAGCCAGGTTGTTTTTGAAATATTGCTCAGTATGTCTGTCCTTCAGGTCTGATCTTTGAAGCCCTGATGACTTAAGGAGATTTTCAACGGAAATGCCCCTATCTGAGAGGTTCAGGAAAGGAAGCGCTCTTATCGCTGCGGCATCACAACTGCAGAATATCAAAGTTTCTTCTCTTGTAAGGATAGCTAATGATTCTAATTCCCCTGGATCAATGTTCTCCTGGTTCACTGCAGGTAGTTTAGTTAGTACATGCTTGATCTCATCAGTGGAGGCTGAGAACTCTTTTACGATGCCTATTGAAATATACTGCTGCTGTAAGTTTACAGAATGCTTATCATCACTTCTCTTAAAGAATTTTACTTCTCCTATAACAGTTGAGGCCGCAAAGATTTCATGCTGTTTGGCAAGCTTATCAAAAACGTCTAACGACAACAGATCAATAATAACATCAGCATCAAGAAGCCATAATTTCAATAGGGACACCTTCCAGTTCCATTAAGCCGGTCTCGCCAATGAAGTCGTCAATGTCACTCCTGTCTATGCCAACCATCTCAGAGAATTTTCCTCTTGAGATTAAGCCTTTTCGCAGGCAACGAACTGCAAGGGAGATAAAACGTTCAGACTTTGGCTTTTCCCTATTTTCATCCTGCCTTTTATGTCTGCTTATCTCGGTAAGCTCCTGGTCTTTTGCTATTTTGTCAGCCGCTCCCCAATCAATTAGTCCCAGATTTGCCATACGATACAGGATAGCCTTTGCTGATACACCAAATTCCATAGCTATATCAACAAGGTCTGAATAGGTAAACTGTTTTTGTGTTTCTTTTCTTGCTACTATTTCTTTTTTAACCTCATTCCCTGGCAATAAAAGGATGGAGGCAAATCTCTCGGCCTTCCTCTCTATATCATCAAAATAATTTTTATCTTCCAGTTCATTGTGGGATAAGGCTTTCCACGTAACTAAGTGGAACAGCTCATGAGCAAGATCATAATTCCGCCGCCATGGAGTCTCTTCAGAATTGATTACAATAACTGAACCAAACTCCGCATTACAGGTTGATACAGCAGACCCTTCAGGCATTGATTCGAACAATATCTTTACGCCAAAATCCTGTTCCAGGACTTTTTGCAATGTAAATGCAGGCCTGCTTCCTAACGACAAATAATCACGAAACTTTTCTGAGAGAGTTGTTATTTCATTATTGCTGCTGATGTCGTCTATTGAAACATCAAGGAATGCTCCTTTTTTGGTCTTCAGGTTGAGGAGTTTTTCAAGCAGATGGTATTGCCCGCAACGAAAAAAAATCTCAGCTTCTATCTGTTTTTTCCTTTTCGCTTTTGGAGGATTGCGCCACAGGAATGCATTGCTGAACTTAAGCTCCTCGTCGCCAAGCAGCCTGTTCAGGCTCATGAAATAGGCCTTTGAGAACTTTGACAACTCAGAGGTCTTTACTTCCCGCTCACCATTTTCAATGCTCTTAAGCGTTTGATAATGTGGAAACCCCAATTTCTCTGCGGCCTCACCCAGAGTTAAACCTAATGTTTCCCTTGCTGCCTTCAATCTAAAACCAAGCTTATTATTTTGCATACCCA
>JAHFER010000267.1 GCA_023248365.1 Nitrospirota bacterium | reverse complement strand
AAGCTGGGCACTCCTTATTGCATAATATATCCCCTCACCAAAAAAGGGGTCAACAATATTGCCTGCATCACCGGCAAGTAAAATACCGCCTTTAGTAAGAGGTTGCTGGGTTCGGAACAAAGGTATGGGATACCCTTTATACTTATAGTTACTGACTTCGCTTATAGCAGGATGGGCCTTAAGAAACTGATCAAAATACTTCTTTGGCTGTTTCACAACGCCTCTGAACCCCGCAATACCAGCAGACAGTACACCATTCTTTGGGAAGACCCATGCATATCCATAGGGAATTGAACCAAAGTCTATATGCACATAATTATTATGCCTATCAATCAAATCCTTTCCCACAGGTATCTCAGCTTCAATAGAAGCCGCCATCGTGCGTATCTCACCTGGCCGGATATATCTTCTGACAACCCCGTTCACACCATCTGCACCGATAACATATCTGCAATTAAAGACACCTTCCTCCGCCATCACTTCATAACTGTCTCCTGATTCCTTTATTCCCATTACCTTTGTCCCATCCTTGAATGAGGCGCCTGCTTTTACTGCCTCTGATACCAGCAGTGAATCTAATTTATCGCGCATAACCATATAGGCTATAGGCCTGTCGGAATACAGGTAGAGTCCATCCTGCTGTTTATAAGTAAAATACGTGCCTGTTACAGTAGATTCAATAATATCTTTTATATTGACAGAGAGGATACGTTCTATCTTCAGAGAAAGTCCGCCGCCGCAGGGTTTGTAACGTGGGAACTTCTCTTTATCAAGGATGAGAACACTCATGCCTGCCTTTGTAAGTTCATACGCAGCAGTAGAGCCGGAAGGACCTGCCCCGACAACTATAGCATCAAAAAATGTTTGCCCGTCACCCATTTCTTATCACCCATAACTAATAACAAATAACCGGTAACCAAATGCATTCTGCAAAATATGCTATTATTCCATAACACATTACGTATGTCAAAATAAGAAAATAAAAAAGTTAATCTTTAGAGACTGTTGTAAAAGTGATAAATTGAATGATTTTTTTGATATAAATCAGCTATCCTTCCGGTTGGAATTGTTTGCATAAATCACCAAACAAAAGGAGAGCCAATTAATCTGATAGATAAACTATGCGTCTCATGGTAACTTAACCAAATGTTCAATCTCGTGAAGGACGGCGGCCAAATCCGGTGGTTTAGAGGGGATAATATTGTCTTCACTGCCATCATGTTTATGGTGAGGATAACTCGGAAGTCTCAGCTTCTAATGGTGCTCTGTATTATCGTAACGAAATACCAGTTTCTTTGAATAGTCCAGATATTGGTAAGCATACATTAGTTGCTCTGTATTGTCTTCAACATCTACAACCTCACGCAAATAGAAAGTAGAACCGTCAATAAAATCGAGGCTTCCACGGATGAAGCCTTCATGCGTACCCCGCTTTTCATAAGTAATGTTTGACAGTTGAATAAGGGGACATGCTTCGATTATTTTCTCTACATTGAGGCTCTTGCAAAAGTAATAAATTGATGAGAGCTTGTTTGTAATTTCTTGAATATTCATAATGCACAGCCTTTTAATTAAGTTAACAGGTGGTTTGCTCTTTCGATGTCAGATTAGCAGGATGGGATTTTTCTTTCAATGGAGGTCTTATTTCTTATTTCTCTGTCGTGTTCCTGCTTCTCTACAAGTCTGTTGTTTTTACAAAGTACCTCAAAGAACGTCACTGTTCAAATTAAATCCTAAATTAAATTTAATCCTTGATAGCATCATTGAATTCAAATATAATCTCCTTTGCATTGGAAGTCCTTTTATAAAATCAATTAAGGCAGAAGGAGCCTTTTGAATAACAAGAAAAAATCCGTAGAAAAAAAGAGATGGGTTGAAGAGATTAGGGGGATTGTTTATCTTGCCGTTTCACTTCTCCTTTTTGTAAGTCTTATCTCATACAGTCCTGATGACCCGTCTTTTAATTCAGTCTCCACAAGTACTGATATAAAAAATATGACAGGACTCATGGGGGCATATATGTCAGATATATTATTCTCCATTTTTGGAGGGGCGGCATATATATTTCCCATTGCCATTTTAATTAACGGATGGAGAAAATTAAGAGGTCATGAAGGGCATTCGACAAAGGCTCAGTATGCAGGATTTTTTATGCTTCTCCTGTCACTGCCTGCCTTTCTGCATATCAATTTCAGCCGTATCTCTTTATCAATAAAAGGGAGCATACCAGCAGGCGGACTGGTGGGGGATATTATATCTAAAGCCCTGACAGGCTGCTGTGCAGTCTTTGGCACCTATGTAATAACCTTTACAACGGTTGTAGTATCTTTAGTTCTGGCAACAGGATTATCACCTGTAAAAGTTTTCCGTAATGCATTTACAGGGGCCGGTATTCCTTTTTATAAGTTTAAAGATATTCTGGCTAAAAGAGCACGTAATAAGGAGAATCAGAGAGATGCGGCTGCTGACTCCGGTGAGTATACAGAACCATTTGAGGTACCTGATGAATTAAGTTACGAATTACCTAAACCATCGTATCCAGACCGTCCCAAAATAATAGATAAGCGCCCTGTTTTTGATGACAAGGCTGTTATGCAACAGGAACACTTTGAGTTCACCAACAGTTCATCAAACAGTACATACAAACTCCCTTCTCTTTCTCTTTTAAATGATCCCCCGAATTCAACCAGCAGGGTTAATAAAGAAGACCTTCTCATGAATTCGAGCGTCCTTGAAACCAAATTCCTTGATTTCGGCATTGAGGGCCATATAGTGCAGGTTCATCCCGGCCCTGTAATAACTATGTATGAGTTTGAACCGGCGCCGGGTGTAAAACTTTCAAAGATAGTAAATCTCTCTGATGACCTTGCACTTGCCATGAAATGCGGAAGCGTTCGTATTGTTGCGCCTCTGCCTGGCAAATCAACAGTCGGCATAGAAATACCAAACCAGATAAGGGAAGATGTCTATCTGAAAGAAATCATTGCATCAGAACAGTTCAGATCGGCAAATTCAAAGTTAACGATGGCGCTTGGAAAAGATATCTCCGGAAGTCCGGTAGTCGCTGACATGGCAAGAATGCCGCATCTCTTAGTTGCAGGCACTACAGGTTCAGGCAAGAGCGTTGCGCTTAACAGCATTATATCAAGCCTCCTGTTCATCTCCACACCAGCAGACCTTAAGATGGTGATGATAGATCCAAAGATATTAGAGCTGTCAATTTTTGAAGGCATTCCCCATCTCCTTACACCTGTAATA
>JAHFER010000266.1 GCA_023248365.1 Nitrospirota bacterium | reverse complement strand
CCGGCGTGGGCTTCCTGTTCTTCAAGCAGTGTTTCGGGATGTGCAATTACTATATATTCAATCTGTACTAAAACTTCGCCTGCAATCATTCCGATGATTTCATTTTTTAGTCTCTCCGCAGACCTCTCTCCACTTTCAAATAAACCTTTTGCCTCTTTAAGAGAACGGTAAAGTATAGTTGCAGCCATTCGTTCATCATTATTCAGATACCTGTTCCTTGAACTCATCGCAAGGCCGTCTTCCTCGCGGACCGTAGGGGATACAATGACATCCACACCTGAATCAAGATCCCGGGCCATCCTTTTTATAACCACTGTCTGCTGAAAGTCCTTCTGTCCGAAAAAGGCTTTATGCGGTCTTACAATATTGAAGAGTTTTGCGACAACGGTTGTAACACCCCGGAAGTGTGTGGGCCTTGTTTCTCCGCACATAATCCTGAAAAGCCCTTGAACCTCTACAAATGTTCCAAACCCTTCTGGGTACATTGCAGATGCTGAAGGTAGGAAAAGTGTGTCTACTACAGCAGATGCCGCCTTCTCTGTATCAGCTTTGAGATCTCTCGGATATTCCTTAAAATCCTCTTTTGGGCCAAACTGGGTTGGATTTACAAATATGGAAACAATCACAATGTCAGTTTCTCTTTTAGCATGTTCGATAAGGCTTAAGTGACCCTGATGAAGTGCGCCCATGGTGGGAACAAGGCCGATGGTTAAACCCTCACGGCGCAGTTCCATTATATAGTTGTGCATTTCTGTGATGTCTTCAATGATATTCATTAATACACTTAAGGTTTCTCTCTCTCAAATATCTCCCATAGATTGACCGTAATGTCAAGACTATGAAACTTCAGGCTTTCATCCCAGTTGAACATCTCGGGTGCGCCATAGCCCTTATTATCAAGGATAAATCTCTCAATATATTCTCTATCAGGGTAAACAATGATATACTCTTTTACACCGAACCTTTCATATATACTTTTCTTTTCTCTTTTATCTTTCAGTTCGGTTGAGGGGGAGATGATTTCTATAATTAAATCCGGGGCACCCTGGATACTGGCTTCAGTAATCTTTTTTTTATCGCAGACAACAAAGACATCCGGCTGTACTATATTGCAACTATCGAGTACAACATCCGTCGGGGCTATAAAGAGACTACAGCCTTTGCTTTCAACTTTGTCACTTATTCTTCTGTCCAGTAAACTGACCACTCTTTGATGTTTAACAGAAGGTGAAGGGCTCATGTTATAGGCAGATCCTTCGATGATTTCCCATCGTTCCTCATCGGGCCAGGTACAATAATCATCATAGGTATATTTTCTATCTTTTCGAACCGCCAGAGTCATGTCTGCCTCCTCTTCTGTTATCTTACTTGTAACCTCTAACTTCTGCTTACTGCTTACTTTCTTTCATACTTTTCCACCTTATGCCCATCTTTCAGTTGATGAAGAAGCTCTGAAGCGGTTTTATTTAGTTTGGGGTGCATAATGTCCGGGGCAATTTCTACAAGAGGGATTAAAACAAATCTTCTGTTGTGCATAAGCGGATGAGGTATAATCAATTTATCATCCTCAACTATCTCATCTCCAAAAAGCAGTATATCAAGGTCTATAATTCGCGGGCCCCAGAACATAGTTCTAACCCTTCCCATCTTATCCTCAATAGCCTGACACCTGTGTAGAAGCTCATCGGGAGACAACTTTGTTATTACTTCTATTACAGAGTTAAGGAAACAGTCCTGCCCCACGTAACCTATCGGTTCTGTAATATACAGAGAAGATTTCTTTATGATTTTTATATCAGGCGTAATCTCAATAAGATTTATTGCATCTTCTATGTTCTTCTTACGATCTCCAATATTGGAGCCAAGACCGATATAGGCTGTTGCCATAGTATCCCCTCTAACAGTTGAAAAAAGGAAAATATAACCACAGAGTCACAGAGACACAGAAAAAGTAAATATTAAAAACAAAAATGTAAAATCACAATTCAAACCCCAAAATTTTAATTTTACTTTGTAATTTATAAATTTTAATTTCCTCTGTGTCAGTGGTTAATTAAATCAGAACTCAAATTCTGTATCAGACAACCGTCCTTTGATTTCAGTCAATATCCGCTGTTCATCTGCCAAATCCTTTGCTGTAAAGGTAGCAGAGAATCTGACATAGTTACCCACATCATCCCAGGGAACAGAAGAGATTAATTTTTCTTTTATAAGATATTCAGAAAAGACCTCAGCAGAATTAAATGTCACACCGGATTTTGTACCCTTTGGCGCCTTTACGTAAAGATAGAATGAACCTTTCGGCATCTTTGCAGAAAATCCAACAGAGTTAAGAGCTCCCACAAGCGCCTTTAACCTTCTTTCGTATTTCCGGCCTATCTCCGTTGTTATCTCCGGATGTTCAAGTGCATATATTCCTGCCTTCTGTATAGCCTTAAACTGACCTGAGTCGTAATTATCCTTTACGAATGCATAGGAGGACACTATCTTTTCATTTCCGGCCACAAAGGCCATGCGCCAGCCTGTCATGTTAAATGCCTTGGACAGGGAGTGAATCTCTATACCAACTTCCTTTGCCCCGGGTACAGATAAGAAACTCAGGGGCTTCCCTTCAAAATTCAGTGCAGCATAGGCTGCATCATGGACTACAACGATATTATTATCATTGGCAAAACTCACTACCTTTTCAAAAAATTCTATAGTAGCAGCAGCGCCTGTTGGATTATTCGGATAATTCAGATACAGGAGTTTTGCCTGTCCGAGTATTGCCCTGTCAATAGAATCAAGGTCAGGCAAAAAACCATTTTCCTCTTTCAGCGGCAGATTCAGCACCTCGCCGCCATACCACTTAGTGTGTGTCCCCATTACAGGATAACCCGGCACTGTCATTAGGGTAATATCACCCGGATTGATAAATGCAGCAGGCATCATCGCAAGCGCCGGCTTTGAACCTATAGCATGAACAATCTCTTTTTCAGGGTTTAATCCGGAGATACCATATACACGATCCATATATCCTGCAGCAGCCTCTTTAAATTCCATAATCCCATTATCAGAATAGCCGCGGTTTTCCCACTGTGCGCACTCTTTCTGCATGGTTTCTACAACTCCCGGAAATGCCATATCATCAGGCTCACCAACACCGAGGTCAATCAATTCCCTGCCGGGATTTGCCTTTAGAGCCGCTGCCTTTGCGCGTTTTATTTTTTCGAACTTGTATATCTTATCCTCAATGCCGAACCTCTTCCCGCCAATACGCTCAGCAAAAACAGACTGAATAAAAC
>JAHFER010000265.1 GCA_023248365.1 Nitrospirota bacterium | reverse complement strand
GAGAAGTACGAAGAAGCCATTGGATACAATACAGCAGGGGTTTCTTCTTACGGCGGCTTGAAGATAACGCTTTAGTTTCACACTGCCTCTTCCAGATATACTTCACCGGTATCCAAATCATACGCAAACAACTCTGCATATCTGCCCCAGTCTATCGCAGTCTCAAGCTGATTCCATGCCTCGTCTTCTGTGAAGTGATTTTCCAGGATCTCAATAAAAAAGTCTTCAGACATCCTGTGTTTTGTTGATGCAGACAGTACCTGCATAATCTGTTTCAGCAATTGTATATTTGAAATTGCCATATCCCTGAAGATCTCCTTTTTCTGGAGGGTATCTGCCTCTGCAAAGACCTTACCCTGATCTTTTAGTAATATGTCCCCTTCTTTTATCTCCGCAAGTCCAAGAAATACGGCCGCCTCTGTAAGGGGAAAGATGTCGTCCACTTCCATGGTCAGATCAGATGCCAGTACAGGTATATCAACCTTCCCGCCTTTGTCGTGGACAAGCTCTACCAATCCACTGATAGCGCCGATCTTTGCATGTGGTATAAACTGATATTTCTCTTTCCTTAAAAGGAATGGAAGCTCTTTAGCCGGTCTTGTAAGGATTGAATAGATCTCATCAAGGATATATTTGAATTCCTTTGAGTCTTTATCTCTTACATGAGGCAGGGTTATCTGAATGTCTGCCCTTATCTTTCCGGGATTGTGCCTCATAACAATGGCCCTGTCAGAGAAGAATACTGCCTCTTCTATATTATGAGTAATAAGGATAATAGACTTTATAGGCATCTTCTTTTTCAACCACAGATCTATAATTTCACTCCTGAGATTGTCTGCTGTAAGGACATCCAATGCAGAAAAAGGCTCATCCATGAATAATATCTCCGGTTCAACAGCCAGCGCCCTCGCCAGACCAACCCTCTGTTTCATTCCCCCTGAAAGCTCCCTCGGATACGCATCTTCAAAACCATCCAATCCTACAAGGTCAATGGTCTTTATTGACTTCTCTTTTGCAATACCGCCAGGGATTCCCTTTGCCTTTAGTCCAACCTCCACATTTTCAAGGACTGTAAGCCACGGGAATATTGCAAAGTTCTGGAATACCATTGCAATATTTGGCGCTGCATTCTCAAGAGGTATGCCATGATAGAGCACAGTGCCTTCCGATGGCTTTGCAAGGCCTGACATTATCCTGAGGAGTGATGATTTTCCGGCGCCGGTAGGGCCGAGGATTGACACGATTTCTCCCTCCTCGACACTGAGATTAATATCTTCCAGCACACTCAGGTCCTTACCACTGCCCATAGGATATGATTTAAAAAGTTTTCTGGTTTCTAATATGACTGCCATTGGTTTATCCTCATACTCATCAAAGGTGCCAGGCCTTGAATTGTGACATTTGACATTTAATAGTTTTTATATTGATAAATGTCACAATTCAAGGCCTGGCACCTAAAGTACAGCTAATCCAGCCTGTACTTCTCCTGCGCCAAAATAAACAATCTCTTCCATAACAGTCTGTTAATACTTACCACAACTATTGCCATAGCAATAGTGCTTGCGAGGAGCATCCTGAAATCACCGGACGCAGTGGCCACACTTATTGCGGATCCGAGGCCCGGTGTTGTAATCGTTCTCCCTGCAAAGGTTACATATTCTGAAACAATTGTTGCATTCCAGGCCCCGCCTGTTGCAGTAATAAACCCTGTAATAAGATAAGGGAAAATGCCAGGAAGAATCAAGACCCTCCACTTTCTGATGCCGCTGAGCCTGTAAATGCTTGCTGCCTCTTTCAGCTCCTGAGGTATTGACGAGGCCCCGGCGATTACATTGAAGAGTATATACCATTGTGTGCCTAACAGCATAAGAAATATAGCGCCAATATCAAGCCCGCCGCCAACCTTCAGGAGTATCAGTATAATTGCAGGAAACAGGGCCGTAGCAGGGATAGATGCTACTATCTGGACTACAGGCTGAAGAAATCTGGCGGCCCGGCTGTTCATCCCTATGAACACCCCGACAGGTATAGTCCAAATGGATGCCAGTAAAATAGCGGCAGAGGTCCTTAAAAGAGAGAAGCCGGCGCCCTCCATGATTGTGAAAGTATCTTTCATAGTTAATCCGCTCAGAAAGAATACAGCCCTGACAAGCAGTAATATCAGAAGCGCTACGACAAGCGCCTGTACTATCAGCCTGCCGGCAAATTTAATCCATGAATGGCCCTTCTTCTCAGCCATAAAAAGCCTGTCTATTCTCTCACCCAGCTTAGAGAAATAAAGTGTAATCTTATCCACAATAGCAGATCTTCTTATAATGTCCAATACAAAAGATTCCCGCTCTTCTTCCCCTGCCTGGGTATCAAACCTGAACTTCTGCGTCCATGCGACAAGCGGTCTCCATATAACAAAATCCAGAAAGATTATTATAATCACCATGGCCCCAAGTCCGTAGAAGACGTGTGTAATATCACCCTTATCCGCGGCAGTATGTATGTATGAACCTAACCCCGGCAGTCTGAAGTCCCTGTCTTTCAAAACAAACATCTCACATGCCATGAGGAAAAACCATCCACCTGCAACAGACATCATGCTGTTCCATACAAGTCCAATAGCGCTGAAGGGGAGTTCAAGCCTGATGAACCTCTGGAATCTCGACAGCCTGAAAATTACAGATACCTCGCTTAGATCTTTGGGTAGGGTATTTATAGAATTATAATAACTAAATGCCATGTTCCAGACCTGGCCCGTGAATATCAGAATAATCGCAGATAATTCAAGGCCGATTCTGCTGTGAGGGAAAAGCGCTATCATGGCGAGTGTCACACCCGGCAGAAAAGACAGCACAGGTATGGATTGCAGTATATCGAGCAAAGGAATCATAATCTGCTCATTCACCTTGCTCTTATTTGCCGTATACCCGTACCAGACAGAGAAACATAGCGACAGCACATAGGCCGCCAGTATCCTGAAGATAGAATTTAATGCATAATACGGGAGATTAACAGGCGACAGGTCAATAACTATAGAGCCAATATCGCCGCTCCAGCCCGATGCCACATAGACAATGAGGTAGAGCATGGAAAGGATAAACAGTATCACCCCGAGGTCCACGCTTTTAAACCCCGGCCCCAGTTTGGGTATGGAAAAGGGAATCTTAAACATGGGGGGTATTATAATACAAATTTGTTGGAATGAGGGGAATAAAATATTGACAGTGCTTTACTAACTGATGTATATATGCCGGTGTAAATATGCGCTTTAATCTTTCCTCATATAAAGAAGTCCTTATACTCGTTGCAGGTGC
>JAHFER010000264.1 GCA_023248365.1 Nitrospirota bacterium | reverse complement strand
TGTATTGAATGAAATCAATGGGTTAGGCGTTTGGTTTGGTTTGGCACGGGGATTGCAATAGTAAAGAGGTAAGGATTGAGAAAAATAATTAACAGGGGGGGATATAAGATGAAATGTAAAATCTGCAAGAAGGAAATTGAGATACATGATGAATGCGATCTGAAAATATGCGCAAAGGAATTGCAGGAAAGGGAAAAGGAAGAGAATGCCGCTCGGGAAGCGGCTGGATATGATGCGGATTCTCATGATAAAGGAGTTTTCACGTATGATTGCTGACCTCCGGCAATTAAGCCGGAGTAAGGGGAGGGGAAAATGTATCGGTATCAAATATTGAGTGATAACAAGATATTAAGATTTATCACTATCGGAGATGCGCCGGCCAAAGAGCGGCAGGCCATTGTATCAGCAAAATTAAAACACATATATGGGTCTTCAGCCTGCTTCCTGAAGGCTGAAATAGTCACAGAGAAGTATTATCGGGAAGTATCACAATTTATGAAGGAAAAGGAGGGGTAAGATGGAAATCGAAGAGAAAATAGAAAAAAGATGGAAAATCACAGGTGGTAAGGAATTCTGGATCAGCGAAGATGAGCTGAGTCAGGTAGATTATGATTTGTTACCCATGCCTATTCTGGAATGGATAGGAGCGTGGGAGGAAGAAAATGCCGCTCGGGAAGCGGCTGGATATGATGGGGAGGGTAAAAAATGAAAAAGGAAATAGAAGTAGAAGTAAGGGGAGAGATTATAGCGTGGGCAGTAAGACACGCTAAAAGAAGTACCTATCCTGTCAGCATAAGGGATAGGTTTAAGCTGGCATATGGTGCCAGGCGGCTGGATTATAACCATCCGCAAACAGACCCGTACCCGTACCCGATAGAATTAGTGTCGGGTTGCGGACATGTGGGATAGAGGATTACGATGACTCCGGCAATTGAGCAGGAGTAAGGGAGGGGATTGAGATGGAATATAAAACACACATGAACTGGACTAAATTAATGTTAGTAAAGGATTCTGGGAGACCGATAATAAGAAAAACAAGGATACGATCAAGTCAGGATATACTGGATATTTATAAGTCTGTCAAGGGTTACTTTGAGACACTGGATCGTGAGGAGTTCGTAATTATCGGATTAGATGGCAAGAACCGGACGATCTTCATCCACTCGGCTTCAGTGGGGTGTCTAACCTCAAGCATAGTACACCCTCGGGAAGCGTTTAAGATGGCAATCCTGGGCAATGCTGCAAGCCTGATCTTCTGCCATAACCACCCCTCGGGCGATACTGCGCCAAGTCCTGAAGATATTGAGATAACCAAACGGCTTGTTGAGGCGGGGCAGTTATTAGGGATTAAGGTTTTGGATCACATTATTTTTGGAGATGATGAATATAACAGCTTTGCTGATTCGGGGTTAATATGAAAAACGAAATAGAGATCAAGGTCCTGAACTGGAGTCTGGCGATAGCTGCCGGACTCCTTGCAATTAACCTGGTTATATTTTTTGGGAGGTGAAATAAAATGGAAAAGGATATTGTCGTAAACAAAAAAGAATGGAAGATCTCCACGTATCCGCATTTAACAAATGCGATGCGTGGAGAGGTGTATAACAATCAGTGTTTTCAGGTCACAGTCAGAGCTGGCAAGATTAACGCTGCTAAAAGAATTATCAAGGCGGCGAAGGCAGCATATATGTCAGCCTCAAGTGATTATAAGAATCAAGGATTTACGGATAAAGAGGCAGTACTGCAAGCTCTGCGTGATGAGCTTGCAGCATTAGATTATTATTAAAGGGGGAGGTGAAATAAAATGGAAATCAAAATGATAAACTACCTAAAACTTGCAGAAGGAAGTCTGAGTTTGAAAGAAAAGAAAATAATAGAAAATTGTGTGAAGGGAGTAGAGACTGAAATTGAAGAATCAGAAGTTTCCGCTTTCCCTGAAAAATTTTGCGTAGAAGGGAATATATTGCAAGAAAAAATTTATGGTGTGTTTGACGAGAAATTGCAAGGAGTAATCACATACATAATTATATAAGGAGGTGAAATAAAATGACAAATCTTGAAAAACTAACATCCCTCGAACAGGAGGGCAAAATAAGAATGGAAAAAGTAACAGAGGTCTGCACTCTGGCACACAGTGTTATAGTTGAGCCGGCAGCAGATGTATACGCTGCCACAGACCCCACTGAAGGGATTTGGCTTTGCGGGGTCTACATGCCTCGCAAAGGCGCATGGCTGGGGAGATATTATATACCTCAGCCGGAAGGAGGAAAATAAAATGAAGATAGTAACAGATTGTAAGCAATGCAGTAAAATCGGTATAGTCCGGGCATACCTTACCGCCGCCCCGGGCGAGAAAATCGCAGCTATAGCAGCTACCGGAAACTATAATAGAGTTGAGGCGTTTGCGGTTGCAATAGATATTGCGGGCAAGATAAAAGTTGCAGAGGAATATCTTAAAAAAATAGAAGGTATCCCTGAAAACGTGGTGGCTCTTAAAATTGGCGGGAAGTATGTTGAGCAAATAGAGGGCGACCTTGGATATTTGGTTGCTCACATGGAAGTTGTAGATGAATCCATGGAAGGGATGTATCGGGAATATAGAATCAATAAATGCCTAAATCAGAAGGAGGTGAATAAATGACGACTGAACTTATCGAAAGACAGACAGTAAAAACGCTCGTAGAAAATTATGAGCTTGCATTGTCGGAGTTACGGCTGGGTGTAGCTTTGTTACGGTCTGCTTATGATCGTGTCGGGGATCTTTGGAATGGAAATCTACATAATTATGACCTTACTTATGATGCGACAATCCTGGACATGGAAAAACACGTCAGACAAAGGCAATGGCAGAAGATCATTACTCAGCTTGATATTACGAAAATCATGTCAGTAGAGGCAAAGAATGAATTAGACAAGCAACTCTATGACTACAACGGAAAGGATGAGTTGCCTGCTTTGACAGTTGAGAATGTCTATGAGGTCTTACAGGGATTCATAGGCAATTCCGACAAATACTTTCAGGAGGCCATCAAGGAAGTTTTCGACTGGCTCAGGCCTGGGAAGTGGGATACACACAAGACCAATAAAAAGTTTTATGTCGGCGAGAAGGTCATTATAAACGGCGGGATCAATGTTGATCAATGGTTTATGCGTATAAATTACTACGATGAACCACGTCTGACAGCACTGGATAATGTTTTCCATCTCCTTGACGGGCAAGGCTGCACTAAATACCCATTTGACTTTAAAACCGTACTGGCGGCGGCCTGCACAGAGAAGAAATTTGATTGTCAGACTGAATATTT
>JAHFER010000263.1 GCA_023248365.1 Nitrospirota bacterium | reverse complement strand
GGGGAGAGTGGGACTGGTAAAGAATTAGTTGCAAGGACTATTCACTTTAATAGTTAGAGACGTAACAAACCTCTAATTCCGATAAACTGCGGAGCTATTCCGGAAAACCTCCTTGAGAGTGAGCTGTTTGGTCATGAGAAGGGCGCATTTACAGGCGCAAGTTCTATGCGTGTCGGAAGGTTTGAACTTGCTGACGAAGGCACTATATTTCTTGATGAGATAGGGGAGATGAGCCCGACCCTCCAGGTCAAACTCCTTAGGATACTTCAACAGAAGGAGTTTGAACGCGTAGGCGGTACAAAAACTATCAAGGTAGATGTCAGAATAATCGCTGCTACAAATATTGACCTTGAGAAGGCGGTAATGGAAAACAAGTTCAGAGAAGATCTCTATTACAGGCTTAATGTAATCCCTATAGTGATTCCTCCGTTAAGAGAGCGGACTGATGATATACCAATTTTGATAGAACATTTCATTAGGCATTTCAACAAGACAAAGAAAAAAAAGATTGAGGGTTTTACTAAAGAGGTAATGGAATTTCTCATCTCCTACAAATGGCAGGGGAATATCAGAGAACTCGAAAACCTTATAGAGAGATTAGTTATATTAAAGGGCGAGGGGATTATTACTGCTGAAGATCTCCCGGAAAAAATTAAAGTGTCATGGGACAGGAGCGGCGTATCTGCTTATAACATTCCTGACAGCGGAATAAATCTTAATAATGTAGTAGAGGAGTTTGAAAATAACCTCATTATTCAGGCAATGCAAAAGGCCCAGGGCGTAAAGAATAAGGCTGCACAATTATTATCATTAAACAGGACCACCCTCGTAGAAAAACTAAAAAAGAAACAACTCGATATTCACACCGACAATTAACCCATTAATCTTGGTTATTTTGACTGCTTCTACGTCAAGAGATTGACAACATGCAATCCTGCTAATCTATGTTCAATTTATTTTCTCCATAAAAATCAGTAAGTTATAGTTCTGCTTTTTTTATTATATCAGTGGCATATGAATTGCTTAATCAAGGTTAGAACTTATGAAAAAACTCATCGTTGCCATAATGATTTTTTTAACTTTGCTGTTGAGCTATTCACTTCTTCAGGCCTCTATCCTCTACACAGTACCTGTTGAGATTATAACTAAACTAAGTGTGCCCTTATGGTCTGAATCAGTTCAGGGTAAAGGCAGAGAAGAATTTATAGAGGCAGTACAGGCTTGTAAGGATGGACAATACAATGAGGCGTCTGACCTGTTCAAGGATTTAAAGGAAAGGTATCCGGGAAGCAATGCTGCTGAAATAGCCGGCCTTTACATAGGAAGCATAGCCTTTTGGAATGCGACATTAAATGAAAAAAAGGATATTAAATTATTGATGGAGGCGCTAAAGGCATTTCAGGAAGGTCTCACATCTTCAATAAAATCTAATAAAGCGCCGGAAATCCTGATGGAGATCGGTAAGATATATCTTGAGCTTGGGCGCATGGAAGAGGCAGTGGGTAGTTTTAGAAGGATTATTAAGGACTATCACCAATCTAAGTATGCAGCCGAGGCCCAGTATATGATGTCTTTAACTTTAGAAAAGAATGGTAAATACAATGAGGCCATGGATGGATATAAGATACTCATTCAGGAGTATAAGGAATATATGGAAAGGGAAGGATTATTTGGGGTAGGGCGGGTATTCTTTGAAATGCGTGAATTTGGTGAGGCAAAGAAGACTTATGAAGAGGGGCTGAGCAGGTGGCCGTCATATGTGAAAGGAAACCCCGAGGTCTTGTTTTATTATAGCGAATCTGAGTTTCAAAACGGGGTGCTTGCAGAGGCAAGAAATGGTTTTCTAATTTATTATAATCTTTATCCAAAAACAAAAAAATCCGGTCTTGCCTTAAACCGGGTGGGCGACACTTATGTACTTGAACGAAAGGGTGTAGTGGCTGAAAAAATTTACAGAGAGGTAATGGCAATATTCCCTGCCGGAGAAGATGCTGTGAGGAGCAAACTTGCAATAGGTGACCTGAAACTTTTCTTTGCAACCGGACAGAGGTCTTATGATGAAGCCATAGAATATTATAAAGAGGTGGAAGAGTCCTCCGGCCAGAACCCCATGGCAATAAAGGCAAGGTATAAGATTGCAAAGGTCTTAGAGGCTGAGGGAAGGATTAAAGAGGCGCTTGGGATATACAGCGACTTGCTTGATAAGACAGCTGATGATCCTTTGAAAAGTGATATTGCTTCATCTTTAGCCTCTCTAACTGAAAGGCTCGAAAAACAGGCTGAAGAAAAGATGAAGAGGGGAGACTATCTGGGGGTAGCGAAAGTCTATCAAAATTATTTTAAACAGATCATTGTTCGTGTACCTGATGAAGGATTTTTAATGGATATGGCTGATGCACACAGGAGGTTGTACTTAAATACAGAAGCGGCTTTTATATATCAGAAACTGATCGAACGGAAGGGTGAAAAACATGAAATAGCCTTATTTAAGGCAGGAGAATTGTATTCTGAGACAGGGGATTATCTTAAGGCAGTTGAGACTCTTAGCAGGTATGTTTCTGAATTCCCTCAAGGTGATATGGCTGTAAATGCGCGTGTTATCACAGGAGACAGCTTTTATAATCTGAAAGAGTTCGATAAGGCAACAAATTATTTTTATTCTGTCCTGCGGGATGCACCCTACCGTTATCCCTCTGCATATATAAGGCTTTCTAACATACTCTTAACATCAGGACAATACGAAGAAAGCGCCAATATTTTAAAGGACATGCTGAATCATATACAGAAAGGGAAAGATGACGGTTATGTACAGACGGCATATATATCACTTGGTAATTCGTATTACGGTCTTGGTAAGTATCAGGATGCGCTTGATGTTTACCGCATGATACTAAATGGCAAGAGACTTAAAAATGATTCTGACACAGTACAGTTTATGGCAGGGGACTGCCTCTTCAGATTGAATAAGAAAGACGAGGCAAAGAAGATATTCTCAAGGCTGTCGGAGAATGCTTCAGGACTAATAAAGCAGGCGTCAGAGGAGCGGATAAAGGATATAGCATCAGGGTTAACAATGTAAATGGGGATTTAAATGGATAATGATTTAGAAATTAAAGAAAATTTTAATTCAATTGAACAATTAAAAGAGGCGTTTTCTTCTTTTAATGAGACTTCGGAGAAGCTTGAGCAGATCTATCATAAGCTGGAATCCAGAACTGTAGCAATGCAGTCTGTATTGGAAGAAATAGGAGAGCATGAAAGAGAGTTACGAATTGAATCCATGGGATGGATTGTTACAAAGATTGTCCAT
>JAHFER010000003.1 GCA_023248365.1 Nitrospirota bacterium | reverse complement strand
GAACAGCGAGAAGGAAGGGTTGACAGGTTTGGACAGACAGCAAAGACCGTAAAGGGATATCTTTATTACGGAAAAAATAATCCTATTGATGGCGTAGTTCTTAAAGTCCTTTTAAGAAAAGTGCAGGAGATCCGCAAGGCGACCGGCATTTCAATCCCATTTCCTGAAGACAGCAAATCGTTGATGGATTCTGTCATGCAGGCAGTTTTGTTTTCACGTGAGGAAAAGACAAAAGGGATTCAACAGAGCCTTGATTTTGGTGAAATTGATGCGGTTAACAAGGCTGAGCTCGAAGTCAGCCATGCAATCAAAAAGGCTGCTGACCGGGAGACGGCATCGCGTACTATCTTTGCGCAGCATTCAATAAAGGCTGAAGAGATAGAGGGTGACCTGAAAGAATCTGATGAAGCTATTGGTAATCCAAAAACAGTTGAAAATTTTGTTGTTGATGCTTTAAACACAATTCTTGGTGCTCAGATAACAAAAGATAAAAAAGGTTATGTTCTTTTTACAACAAACCTCCCTGAATCTTTGAAGACAACGTTACCTAATACAACTAAACTTAAAATAGCTTTTCACTCTCCATCTCCTGAGGGATATCTCTATCTTGGCCGTAACCATGCCTTTGTAGAACAGCTTTGTCAGCATCTCATGTTTAACGCCATGAATAATGAAAAGATGCAGGGACCAAAAAGGGCATCGGTTATCCGATGCAGGGATGTTTTAGAAAAGACCACGCTTTTACTGTTCAGGGTGAGAAATGTTATACAGGAAAAGTCAGGCACGACACAGCTTGTAGCGGAGGAGATGCTTGTCTGGGGTTATGAGGGAAGTCCTAATGACAAAAAAATACTTTCTCATGAAAAGGTTGTGAATCTACTTGATAGTGTTATCCCAACTGCGAATATGTCTGACCACGAAAAGAAACATTGGCTTTCGGAAGAACTTGAAAAGTTAAGTGTTTTACATAAGGAATTTGATAAGGTTGCAATGCAAAGGGCGCAGGAGCTTGTAGATGCGCATGAACGTTTCCGCAAGATATTGGAAGGAAGTCGTTACAAGGTTGTTGAACCAATACTGCCTATGGATCTCATGGGTGTATATATTTTATTGCCTGATAATAAAAAGAAATGAAATTCACAACTATTCGCATAGAAGGAAGCATCTTATCCCCTGATATTCTGGACAAGATAGAACAGGGTGAACTCGGCGGACAACGCCCTGAAGACTTTCGGTTTGATTCAAATACTAAAGTAAAGGACGAGATTATCCGTGCATGGGCAGATGCCCATGATCTCTGGCGAGTATTTTGTCATCAGCGGGAACGCATTGGTAACAAGGGAACTGGAACATCTGAAACCCGGAAATATTGGATTCTCCCTCTTCTTGGTATTCTCGGCTATAACGCAGAAACTGCACGGGCTGAGGAGATTAACGGTAAGTCATACGCTATAAGTCATCGGACCTCAGAACTGGACGGCTTTCCCATTCACGTAATGGGATTTAATGACAGCCTTGATAAAAAGAGAGAAGACAGTGGTCCCCGAATGTCGCCACATGCGCTTGTTCAGGAGTATCTAAACATCACCGAACACCTCTACGCCATTGTGACGAATGGCATTCATCTCCGCCTTCTCAGAGACAGCAGCCGCCTTGTTAAATTATCTTTCATAGAGTTTGACCTTCAGTCCATGATGGAGGAAGAGCATTTTACAGACTTTGCAATTATGTACCGGCTCATTCATGCCTCACGAATGCCTGTCAGGCAGGATGCAGGAGCAGAAAGCCTTATTGAAAAGTATCATCAGGATGCACTTGATTCAGGCTCCCGCATACGTGAAGGCCTCTCTGAGGCGGTTGAGAACTGTATCAAAACATTGACAGAGGGATTTCTCAATCATAAGGACAATACTGAGCTGAGGGATGCGATAGAGTCAGGGCGGTTACCCAACTTCACCTTTTATCAATACCATCTCCGCCTTATTTACCGTCTTCTCTTTTTGATGGTTATTGAAGAGCGGAATCTTATCTATCCGCCGGGCTCAGATCGGAAGAAGCTCAAGATTTACTATGACTACTACAGCATAGGCAAAATTCGCTCACAGAGTGAAAAAATCTATCGCTCTGACAGGGGCTACAATGACCTCTGGACAGGACTTAAAAATACATTCCGCATTTTTGAGAAGGAATATTATGGAGAGCAGCTTGATATAAAACCGCTTGGTGGTGAACTTTTCAGCCCCGGAGCTATTGGAATACTCGACAACTGCAATCTTGACAACAGCATTCTTCTTGGGTGTCTGAGGAACCTCTCGTTTTTTACCAATAAGAACAACAACCAAAAGATGAGGGTGAATTATGCGTCGCTGAATGTTGAGGAGTTCGGCTCTGTCTATGAGGGTCTTCTTGAATATGATCCATTAGTTGAAAAGCAGAACGGCAGATGGTGTTTTATATTTGTTAAGGGTGAAGGCAGGTCTGCATCAGGCTCTCATTATACACCGGATGAACTCGTACAACCGCTGATAAAACACTCTCTTGAATATATAATTGAAGATAAACTTAAAGAGCCAAACAAAGAAAAGGCGCTGCTATCTATTAGAGTTTGTGATGTTGCGAGTGGTAGTGGACACATTCTTTTAAATGCTGCACGCAGGATAGCAACAGAGCTTGCTAAAGTCCGCACAGGTGAGGATCAACCTTCTCCGACTGCGTTTCGTGAGGCAGTACGTGATGTTATCCGCACCTGTATTTATGGCGTGGATAAGAACCCTCTGGCAGTTGAGCTTTGTAAGATAGCTCTATGGCTTGAGGCACACAATCCGGGTCAACCCCTTAATTTCCTCGACCACCATATAAAATGCGGTGATTCAATTGTTGGGCTTGCTCATATTAATGAACTTGAAAAAGGAATTGCAGATGAAGCGTTCAAAAGATTGCCTGATGATGACAAGGATGTCTGTGCCTTTTTGAGAAAAGTGAATAAAACCGAGCGAACTGGGCAAATACCTTTTGATTTTAAAGGCGCAGCTGTCACGAAGATAAAAGACATTACCGTGCTGTTTAAAGAATTTAGTGAATTGCCTGAGAGAACGCCTGAAGAAATAGAAGAAAAGGGTAAGGCTTATTTTAAGCTTACTAGTGGTGATCTATGGAACAGGTTAAAAACTCTCTCAGATATTCAGGTTGCACAATTCTTTATTCCAAAGGACAAAGAGAATCAGACAAAGATTATCACTGACGGTACATACCGTCAGTATCTTGCAGGAGAAAAGAAGCTGCTTGGCGTTGCAGTTGCCAAAGCTGAAGGTGTTGCGGCGG
>JAHFER010000262.1 GCA_023248365.1 Nitrospirota bacterium | reverse complement strand
TCAATTCCAGCAGAATCAAGAGCTGCTAAGGCCGCCTTTGTTGCCAAATCAGATGTGGCCTCATCCTGGGCAGCCCTGCGGCGTTCTTTAATTCCAGTTACCTTTTCTATCTCTTCAGGGGACAATCCTGTTGTATCTGAAACTTCCCCATTTGTAACTATCGTTGCAGGGAGATAAGAACCTGTTCCGACTATATATATATTTGCATTTCCCATGATTCAGAATTGTATATATCCTCTATATCCGTTGACGTTCCGCGTCTACAAAAATACTTCTTGCTATTTTAGCATTATTCTGTATATAATGTAAGTTACATATGTTAAAGAAATTCATAGTTGGATCATCTTTAATTATCTGCCTCTCACCCGCACTGTTGTTTACAGGTTGTGCAGGAACTACTAAACCTGATACCCTTTCCGGCGATACACAAAGTCTTAAAGAACTTTACGATGCACAGGTTCTTTTAGATAAGGCTGATAAATTATTTAAAGAGGCAGATTACACCGGGGCGTCGCAGGAGTACCGGAGATTCCTTGAATACCATCCAGTTCATAAATCTGCATCTTATGTCCAGTACAGGATCGGGCTGTCACACTTTAAAAGAATCAGGACAATAGACAGAGACATAGAACCAGTTCAAAAGGCCCTTGCGGCATTTGAAATCTTAGAAAGGGATTATCCGCTCTCTGAATATGTTAATGATACAAAGGAAAAGATAAAGATATGCAGGGAAAAGCTTGCTGAACGTGAATTCTACATAGGAAGTTTTTACCTAAACAAAGAGGCATACCCTGCGGCTATCGAAAGATTCAACACCATACTAAATGAATATTCAGACACAGCGGTATCTGAAAAGGCATCATATTATCTCAGCATTGCATACAATTCTAATGGAACGTCAGACAAGGCAGTTAATATTCTAAAGAACCTTCTTGAGAAACATCCGGAAACATCATATAAAAAGGATGCTTCAGAACTGCTCGCTAAATTAATCCACAGCTAATTTATCCAAAAAAACGTGCTCTGTGACAGTGGTCTGTGTCAGCAAACCGTCATTCCCGTGAAAACGGGAATCCAGCGCTATGGCATGTATCTGGATTCCCACTTTCGTGGGAATGCCATTTTTTTCTCTGTGTGCTCTGTGGTTTGTTTTTTATTTTCCTTTGCGAGCCGATGGCTAATAAATGCTTTTTAGAAGGGGCTCATTCATACTGCCGGTACGGTATCCTTCCAGGTCAAGAGTTACATAGGTAAATCCAAATTCTTTCAATCTCTTTGTTATCTCCATTCTTAAACTGGGATGCTCTAAAAGATTCCTAAGTCCTTCTGTATCTAACTCCATCCTGGCAATCTCTCCATGATAGCGAACCCGAAATTGTTTAAAACCAAGCTGGCGGAGAAATGTCTCACACATACCTACTTGTTTTAACTTATCTTCTGTAATCTCAGTCCCGTATGGAAATCGTGAAGAAAGGCAGGCGAAGGAAGGCTTTTCCCATGTCGGCAATCCAAGCATCCTGCTGATTTCCCGTACCATTGATTTCGTAAGACCGGCCTCAACAAGAGGACTCCTCACTCCAAGCTCCTTTGCCGCCTCCATTCCAGGGCGGTAATCTGACAGGTCATCTACTGTTGTTCCGCAGGCTATATGTCTTATATGAAGGTCACCAGCTATCGTCTTCAGCTTATCAAAAAGTTCCCTCTTGCAATGATAACAGCGTTTGCTGTCGTTCTTTGCAAAATCTGCTATATCCAGTTCATTGGACTCAATCAATATATGCCTTATTCCTATTGATGAGGCTATGGATTTTGCCTCATCAATTTCATATTCAGGGTATGTAGGTGACGTTGCTGTAACAGCAGCCGCATTTTCCCCAAGAGAGTCATACGCAACCTTAATCAGTAAAGAGCTGTCAACCCCTCCGGAATAAGCTACCAGAAGAGAGCCCATTTCTTCAATAATCCCTTTTAATCTTAAATAATCCTCTTTATATTTACCCTCTTCAGACATCCTTACTTCTCCCTCTTTAACCCTGTTTCTTTCTGATTTCCTACTGTCACAAGCGTATAATTCTCCGGATCAATATACTTCTTTGCTACCCGTATTATATCATCCTTTGTAACAGCCTGTATCTTTTTTGGGTATTCATCGAAATAGTCAAGACCAAGGTTGTAGTATTCAACGAACATCAGGAAACTACCTATCTTAGAATTTGTATCTAATTTAAGGGGGAAGCTCCCTGTCAGATATGCCTTTGCCTCATCCAGTTCAACATCCGTAACCTTACCCTCTCTGATCTTTTTAAGCTCATCTAAAATTCTATTTATAGCCTCAGTGGCGCTCTCATTTTTTGTCTGGATTTCAACCACAAAGGCGCCGGGATATTTATTAATATCAAACCTGCTGTAAACTGAGTAGGCAAGACCCCTGTTATCCCTGATCTCTTTAGTCATTCTTGAAGAAAAACCGCCTCCGCCAAGTATGTAGTTCATCAGGTATAGGGCATAAAAATCAGGGTTATACCTTGATATGCCTGTGTGACCCAATAAAATATTTGCCTGTGTAATTTTCTTATCAATCAATATGGATTCTTTCTTTTTCACCTTTTCTACCGGCGGGACCTCAGGAAACTTAATTTTAGACTTCTCCCATGTCTTAAAGTAGGTTTCAATAAGCGCCTTAATCTCCTTAAGATTAACATCACCTACTACTACCATTATAGTGTTATTTGGTTTGTAATATTTATTGTAGAAACCTACTATATCTTCCCTTGAAATATTCTTTATTGTCTCATCGTCTCCTTCCACAGGCATTGAGTATGGATGATTTTTAAATACAGCCTTATAAAATGCCTTGGACGCAATATCACCCGGGTCATCCTTATCAGACATTATCGCCGCAATAATCTCCTTTTTCTTCCTTGCTACCTCCTCTTCAGGAAAGACAGGATTAATCAGTACATCTGACAGAAGGTCCATTCCTTTATTGATGTCCTTTTTCAATACAACTAAAGACGCCGAAGAATAATCCATACCTCCTGCAGTAGCAAGCCTGCCGCCTATAAAATCTATCTCCTCTGCAATCTGTTTTGTTGTCCTCGTCTTAGTCCCCTCATCAAGCAGGATACCGGTAAGATTCGCAACGCCTGCCTTTCCCTGAGGATCATGAATTGCACCTGTCTTGATTGCTACAGACACGTTTACCATTGGGAGTGCATGTGTCTCTACAACGAGGAGAGTAATCCCGTTTTTTAATACTACCCTCTGCGGTTTAATCCTCTGAGACGAATAGCATACGGATGATGTTACGAGGATAATAAA
>JAHFER010000261.1 GCA_023248365.1 Nitrospirota bacterium | reverse complement strand
CATCTGCGGCTGTTATTGTTCAGGACGAATGCACAGGATGTTCCCTATGTTTTAAAGACTGCCCTTATGATGCAATACACATGAGGCCCAGGACTGATGGTAAACCTTTTGAGCTCGAGGCAATAGTAATGTCTGAAAGGTGTTCCGGATGCGGGATATGTGTTGGATCGTGCAGCTTCGACAGTGTGATTCTACCAGACAAGACAGCGGGTAATGTACTTGAAGAGATCAAGAGGGTACTTGGTGAGATAAGAAATAGTAAAAGGCCTGCCATTATTGGCATGGGTTGCTCATACAGTGTGGCTGTAAAGGGGACAGAGTTAGAGGAGAATGTCAGATATATTACACTCCCCTGTGCAGGAATGATTCACAGATCATGGATTGAACATGCCTTTAGCTCCGGTGCAGACGGTGTGTTTGTTTTGGGATGTCAGATGAATGACTGCCAGTACCGTTTTGGAAATAAATGGGTTGATGAACGATTCGCCTATGAAAGATCTCCGAGACTGAACAGGTCTGTTGATAAGTCAAAGTTAAGGGTATTCTGGCTGGCTCAGGCTCAAAAGAAAGATTTACTGGAAGGACTCAGAAGCTTTGAGGAAGAGTTAAGCGGTGAGAAGTCAGAAGTCAGAAGTCAGAGACAAGAAATCAGAAGGAAACTCAGGTTTGCTTTTTCTGCGGCGGCTCTTGTTATACCGGCATTATTGATAGTATATTTCTCAGACACTCCATACATCTTTTCTAATTCCAACGATTCAAGGCTGGTGTTGAGTGTAAAACACACCTCAAGAAAGGTAGTGGAGTGTGATGAGCTGGCAATGCTTAACAGAGAGGCGGATAAGTACAGGGCGTCTTTAAAGAAATCAGGGATATATATGCAGCTTGGAAAATTAGGAGACTGCTCCAGGGAGAGAAATCCGGTTTATGTTGAGATATATGTTGATAATAAAAAGGTTCTTGCCAGAGATTACTTTGCCGGAGGAGTCAAGAGTGACGGGCCTTCTTTTGTATTTGAGAAATTTGCCTTAAAACCAGGTATCCATAATGTTCTTGTAAAGATGAAGGACTCCGGCGCTAATGATCATTTTGATTATACTGTTCAGGGACAGATTGAGTTTAAACCCGGCTATCTCAGAGTAGTTGATTTTGATGAGACTAAGAAAGAGCTAAGAATTTCATAGTAAACAACGACTTTTTTTGGTTACAATACTGCGCTTGTTTCTCACCGTATAATATGCTAACATTCCCACTAATTTATATCATTTGAGGAGATTCAACATGGGACAGATTAAGAGGGCAATTGTAAGTGTTTCAGACAAAAAAGGAATAGTTGATTTTGCAAGAAAATTAACAGGTATGGGTGTGTCCATCCTCTCTACTGGCGGCACCTCAAAGATTCTTAAAGAGGCAGGTGTCGCTGTTACAGATATTTCAGATGTTACAGGTGTTCCTGAAATGATGGATGGAAGGGTAAAAACGCTGCATCCAAAAGTACACGGCGGGTTGCTGGGCAGGCGCAATAATCCTGAACATGTAAGGCAGATGGAGGAGAAGGGGATTGAACCAATAGATATGGTTGTAATAAATCTCTATCCATTTGAGGCAGTAACATCAAAACCTGATTGTTCCTTTGAAGATGCTATAGAGAATATTGATATTGGCGGTCCGTCCATGATAAGGTCTGCTTCAAAAAATTTTGAATCTGTAGCTGTTATTACTGATCCAGCAGATTATGATGGTATATTGAAAGAGATGGATTCATCAGACAGCAGCCTTTCAAGGGAAACAAAATTCAGGCTTGCAAGAAAGGCGTTTGCAACTACTGCAAGATACGATACCTTAATTTCAAACTATTTAGATAAAAAGGCGGAGAAGACTGAAGAGACCGTCCACTTCCCTGAAATATTTGTACCTAAATTTGAAAAAGTTCAGCATCTCAGATATGGGGAGAATCCACATCAACGTGGCGCCTTCTACAGAGAACTTGGATTCAGTGGTGCATCAGTGTCGCGGGCAAGGGTAATTCAGGGAAAAGAGATGTCATATAATAATTATCTCGATGCGAATTCTGCACTGGAACTTGCGAGAGAGTTTGAAGAACCTACTGCTGTGATAGTAAAACACAACAATCCCTGCGGTGTCGCCTCTTCTGATGACCTTAAAGAGGCATATTGCCTTGCAAGAGATACGGACACTATATCCGCATTTGGAGGTGTGATTGCGTTTAATACACTTGTTGATGAATACGTTGCAGAGGAGATTGTAAAGACCTTTGTTGAGGTAATAATTGCGCCTGAGTTTACAGATGATGCCCTCATATTGTTCCGGAAAAAGGGGAACCTAAGACTTTTGGAAGTCGGACCCCTTGGTTCTTTATCAGTAGGTTCAATGGATTTTAAAAGGATAACCGGAGGCTTACTGTTACAGGATATGGATTCCGGAATTAACATGGATATTGAAAACTTAAAGGTCGTATCTGCACGTCCCCCAACAGAAGAAGAGCTTGAAACCATGAAATTTGTCTGGAAGGTCTGTAAACATGTTAAATCCAATGCAATTATTTTTGGAAAAGAGAGACACACGGTTGGTATAGGCGCTGGCCAGATGAGCAGGGTAGATTCTGTCAGACTGGCAGTGCAAAAATCTCAGGTCGAAATTAAGGGATGTGTAATGGCATCTGATGCATTCTTTCCGTTCAGGGATTCTGTAGATGAGGCGGCCAAAGTTGGGATAACAGCAATAATCCACCCTGGCGGGTCAATCAAAGACCAGGAAGTTATCAAGGCTGCTGATGAGTTTGATATGGCAATGGTGTTAACAGGCGTCAGGCATTTCAGACATTAAAGTAACTGCATACAAAATGAAAATTCTAACCACAGAGGCACTGAGACACAGAGAAATTTATTTTATATATAATTCGTCTTACTCCGTGCCTCTGTGTCTCTGTGGTTTAAAAGGTATTTTTTGATGAACGTATTAGTCATAGGGAGCGGCGGCAGGGAACATGCCCTTGTGTGGAAGATTTCTCAAAGTCCACGTGTGAGCAGGATTTATTGTGCACCTGGAAATGCCGGTATTTCGCAGTCTGCGGAATGTATTCCAATTCAACCGTCAGATATTAGTTCACTTATTGCTTTTGCGTACAAAGAACATATTGATTTAACAGTGGTTGGTCCTGACGTCCCGTTAGCCCTTGGTATTGTTGACATATTCAGAGAAAAAGGTTTGAGGATATTCGGTCCCCAAAAGGCTGCTGCACAGATGGAGGCGAGTAAGATCTTTTCAAAAAAGATTATGGAGAAATATAATATCCCTACAGCAGAA
>JAHFER010000260.1 GCA_023248365.1 Nitrospirota bacterium | reverse complement strand
TCGTTATGAATAAAAGTAAAATAATGATTAAACCGCTTGCAACCGGTGATAAGACTATTCCGCCTGAAGGGGCAAAAATGATTCCCATATATATTATGGGCAGGGAGTATATGGTTCCTGAGACCCTCACCATTATGAAAGCCGTAGAATATGCCGGATACCAGTATACACGCGGATGTGGATGCAGGGGCGGCATATGCGGCGCCTGCGGAACTTTTTACAGGATTAACGGTGATTACAGACTCCAGTCAGGTCTTGCGTGTCAGACGGTGGTACAGCCTGAAATGGTAATTGTTCAAATTCCATTCTTTCCTTCAAACCGCCCTTCGTATAATCTCGACGATTATAAAGGAAACAGCGACCTTAATGAAGGATTAAGAATTCTCTATCCTGAGGTCTTTAAATGTCTCGGTTGCGGAACATGCACAAAGACATGCCCTATGGATATAGATGTTATGGACTATATTGCCCTTATGAAGAGGGGTGATCTTAAGGGGGCTGCAATTAAGAGTTTTGACTGCGTGATGTGCGGACTTTGTGCAAGCAGATGTCCTGCACAGATATCACAGTTTACTGCGGCAATGTTCGTTAGAAGGATTTACGGAAAATATATGCTGCCAAAGGCAGGTCATCTTGAAAAGCGCTGTGAAGAGGTGAAGAGCGGCAAATATGAAAAATTTCTTGAAGAACTTCTGACCCTGGATCAGGACGAATTAAAGAAGCGTTATACAGAAAGAGAAAGAGAACCGGATATGTCCGGCACCGGCAAGTGGATGCCTAAAGAGACAAAATATTTATAGTTTATATTTAACTTGGAGATGATGATGAGCGGTTATACACAGGAACTTAAAGAACTTATAAAAAGAGTTGAGGCAACCAGGCACAAGAGGCTTGAAAGTGCAAGGCAGGGTCATCAATTCCCTCCCCTTACAATGGAACAGCGTAAGGAATGGTTGAGCGAATATCATCCTGATTATAAGAACGAAGGGAGGAGGGCTGTCAGGGTTGGACCTAATAAAGGAGATGTTTTCCCGGAAGAGGTTGCAGACCTGCTGGAATCAGGCAGCAGGATACTCCCTGAAAAACTTGTACTTGATAACACAGACTATGAAACAGATATCCTTGTCATAGGGGGCGGCGGTTCAGGCACTGCTGCTGCACTAATGGCACAGGCTAATGGCTGTAAGGTAATTCTGGCCACAAAACTCAGGCATGGTGATTCAAATACTGTTATGGCTGAGGGAGGCATACAGGCAGCTGATCAGGAAAACGATTCCCCATATTATCATTACCTTGATGTCATAGGCGGCGGACACTTCAGTAACCAGCCTGATCTGGTTGCCGCAATGACAAACGATGCCCCTCTTGTAATCCACTGGCTTGAATCTCTCGGGGTGATGTTTGACAAACACCCTGACGGCAGGATGCTCGTAAGGCATGGCGGCGGTACCAGCAGGAAACGTATGCACTCAGCAGGTGATATGACCGGCGCTGAGATAATGAGGGTTTTAAAGGATGAGACAAGGAACCGGACAGATATAAAGGTGCTGGAGTTCTCCCCTGCTGTAGAACTTCTCCTTGATACCGAGGGCAAATGTGCCGGGGCAATCTTATATAATCTTGAAACAAAAGAATACTACATCGTCAGGGCCAAAGCAGTCATTATGGCAACAGGGGGGTTTGGCAGATTACACATTCAGGGATTCCCTACAACAAATCACTATGGAGCAACAGGAGATGGCTTAATTATGGCATACAGGGCCGGTATTAAGATGAGGGATCTGGATTCAACACAGTACCACCCTACCGGCGCTGTATATCCTGAGCAGAACGTTGGTCTCCTGATTACTGAAAAGGTCAGGGGACTTGGTGCGCATGTATTGAATATAGACGGAGAGGAATTCTGCTTTCCTTTAGAGCCGCGGGATGTAGAGTCTGCGTGTATTATCCGTGAATGTCTGGAAAAAGGTAAAGGGGTTCCCACACCTGTCGGCCGTGTCGGAGTATGGCTTGATTCACCGATGATTGAGTCACTTCACGGAGAAGGGACAGTGAAGAAAGAGTTACCGGCAAAATATATTCAGTTTAAAAGATACGGCATTGATATTAGCAAAGAACCTATGCTGATTTATCCAACCTTACACTATCAGAACGGCGGCTTAATGATAAACTCAAAAAATGAAACATCTTTACCGGGTCTCTACTGCTCCGGAGAGGTAACCGGCGGCGCACATGGAAGGAACAGGCTTATGGGAAACTCACTGCTTGCTATACTTGTTTTTGGAAGAAGATCCGGCAAAAATGCTGCTGAGTATGTGAAAGGCGCAGTTGAGAAAAAGTCAAAACCCGGGCTAACCATAGACCACATTGTTAAATTTGAGAAGGAATTAAAAGACGCCCTGATTACCAACAACGCCATCGGGCCAATTATATTACCGGTATACGCACCTGATCATGTTAAGAAGAGACAGTGGACAGCGGCGGTTTAAATTAGAAAAAGAATTGCTGATAAAATAAAATGGCTTTCCCCAAACATAGACTTAATTGTTAAGGAAGCCTGTACGTTCCAAAAACCAAACTCATATCCTATCACTATCCCGTTCTCAATCTCCTCTCCCTATATCACCCTAAAATGTTCCTGTCTGTATCGGAATCAATACGGTCTGATAACTGAAATGTCTGCAATCTGCTTAAAGTGTTTATCATTCAGGGTTGCAATCGGAATCCTCTTTCTATATGCACTTGCTGCTATAAGACAATCCAGAAAACCTACTTTGTGACTTAAATGAAATTTCTTATACCATTCAAGTCCTTGCCTGCAACTCTGCGTATCCAGATAAAGCAAAACATAATCTTTTATTTCACGCTCAACTTTTTTCTGCTCATCCTTATTACGGCATCCAGCTATAAGTTCTGCTACAGTTATGAATGAAAGAAACCTGAATTTAGGTTCTATACAGTCAATCCAATGCATCGCCCGGTCAACACCCCGCAGAAGGTCAACCATTATCGAAGTGTCTATAAGAATCTTTCTATTGAGACCCATCAGCCCGGCTTTCTATTTGTTTCCGTAGTTCCTCTGCTATCTCTACTGAACTTTTCCCTGATAAACGATCTGCCCATATTCCAAAGGCAGGGTGCTTCCTTTTTACTCCATGGAGAGATACCACTTCAATTGAAACCTTCACCTTTTTTTTAGATATATGCTTTAACTTCTTTCTAATTTCGTCGGGAATTGACAAATGACCATCCGAAAGCACATTAGCCAAATACTCAACAGCTTTTAACTTCATTTTATTTAATCTCCTTATATATTGTTGCCATACAATT
>JAHFER010000259.1 GCA_023248365.1 Nitrospirota bacterium | reverse complement strand
ATATAGTCAGCCCTGTCAAGGCTTATAGTGATTATACATATGTCCATATAACCAATGTCGCTGTCCTAACTATTTTTCAGGCAGAGACACTGGGTTTAAAGGGTGACATACTCCGCGAGGCCGGGTTTGCAGGATTACTTCATGACGCAGGCAAGCTTTTTATCTCTAAAAAAGTACTCGAAAAGCAAGGAAAGCTCGACCAGGATGAATGGTCAGAGATGAAGCAGCACACGGTGTTAGGCGCCCTCTATCTGAGTACCCTGCCAGAAGTGCCGAAACTAGCGGTGCTTGCGGCATATGAACATCATATGAAATTTGACGGAAGTGGGTATCCGGATACAAAGAGGAGAGGGAAAAAACAGCATCTGATAAGCCAGTTAGTGGCTCTATCTGACTTTTTTGATGCCCTTAGAACAGAAAGGTCATACAGGAGGAAATTCGAATTAAAAGAGATAGTCGGGCTTATGAAGGAAGCAGAAGGAAAAGATTTTAACCCAATGCTTACCAACAACTTTCTTGGCGCATTCAGTAAAATTAGCGCCTTTTAGCAACTCAGCCCCTGCCTTTTAACTTGCAGGCCTCTTTGATTATTCGTTTCTTGCCAACACAGCGAGGTTTATGGTAATTTTCTTGATAATCTTTGGAGGTAATCAATTCTGGAAGAAAGATACGACCCGCAGAATGTAGAGCTTAAATGGCAGGGATACTGGGCCAATAGGAATCTTTACAGAAACGGGATAGACAAATCAAAGGAAAAATTTTATTGCCTTGAGATGTTCCCTTATCCGTCAGGGAAGATTCATATGGGGCATGTGCGCAATTATGCGATAGGGGATGTGATTGCCAGATACAAACGTATGAGGGGCTTCAAGGTGCTCCACCCAATGGGCTGGGACGCCTTCGGGCTACCTGCCGAGAACGCTGCCATAAAACAGGGTGTGCCTCCTGCAAAATGGACATATGAAAATATCGATTACATGAAAAAACAGCTTAATCGCATGGGTTTCAGCTATGACTGGGATCGCGAGGCAACTACCTGCAGTCCCGAATATTACAAATGGAACCAGTGGTTCTTCCTCAAGATGTTCGAGAATGAACTTGCATACAAAAAGTCTGCCTTTGTCAACTGGTGCGCGTCGTGCATGACCGTGCTCGCAAATGAACAGGTGATAGACGGAAAGTGCTGGAGGTGCGATACTGAAGTTATCCAGAAAGAGCTTGACCAGTGGTTCTTCAGGATAACCCATTATGCAAAAGACCTTCTTGATGGCTGTGACACTCTCACCGGATGGCCTGAGAATGTGGTAGCGATGCAGAGAAACTGGATCGGAAAGAGTGAGGGCGTTGAGATAGATTTCGCTGTGGATAACACTAATGACAAGATACGCATTTTCACCACACGGCCTGATACCCTCTGGGGAACAACATTCATCTGCCTTGCGCCAAGGCATCCTTTGTCAGAAAAACTCATTGTTAACAATCATAGGCTTGATTCAGTAAAGGCAAGATACGGAGATGTTGAGAGCAAAGAGGGCCTGTTTACGGGCAAATACGCCATAAACCCAATGAACAAAGAAAAAATACCTATCTATATAGCAAGCTTTGTACTAATGGAGTACGGCACAGGCGCCATCATGTCTGTGCCAGCACATAATCAGAGGGACTTTGATTTTGCAAGGGAACATGATCTTCCGGTAAAGACCGTTATTGTTCCGGAAGAGCAGTCGGCAGTCAGCAGTCGGCAGTCCGGGAAGATTCAAGATTCGAGATTCAAGATTCAAAGTCGCGAAATCCAAAATCAGGAGTCCGCATTCGGGGGCGAGGGTATTCTTGTCAACTCAGGACAGTTCAGCGGCCTCAGGAGTGATATAGCGAGGACAGAGATATCACGGTTTATTGAGGAAAGCGGAATCGGCAGGAGAGTTGTAAATTACAAGATACGCGACTGGGGGATATCGAGGCAGAGGTACTGGGGGACACCAATACCCATTATTTATTGTAAAAACTGCGACATTGTACCTGTAAATGAGAAAGACCTGCCAGTGTTACTGCCCGAGGATGTGAAGTTTACCGGCAAGGGTGGCTCTCCACTTCTTGACTCGCAGGATTTTATCAACGCAAGATGCCCAAAGTGCGGCGGAGAGGCAAAACGCGAAACAGACACAATGGACACATTCGTTGATTCTTCATGGTACTTCATTCGCTTCTGTTCAAGGAAGGATGAAAATGCACTTAATAAGGGAAACATCTCTTACTTGATGCCTGTTGACCAGTATGTTGGAGGGGTTGAGCATGCTGTCCTGCACCTCCTTTATTCGAGGTTCTTTACACGGGTATTAAGGGATATAGGAATAACCGATCTTGGCGAGCCATTTCTAAATCTTCTAACACAGGGTATGGTCTGCAAAGAGACCCTCAAGTGTCCTGAACACTCCTGGCTTTTTCCTGAAGAGGTAAAGGACAACAGGTGTGAGCATTGCGGCAGGGAGGTCATAAAAGGCAGAGTAGAAAAGATGTCCAAGTCCAGGAGGAATGTGATAGACCCTGACCATCTCATAGTGAAATATGGCGCGGACACCTCAAGGCTATTTTCACTCTTTGCAGCGCCTCCTGAAAAAGATCTTGAATGGTCTGATAAGGGAGTTGAAGGCGCATACAGGTTTTTGCACAGGCTTTGGGGGATAGTCTATAAGAATAGAGACAAGTTACAAGTTACAAGTTACAAGTTAAAAAACAAAGAGTTTTCAGAACAAAACTCGTCACCCGTCACTCGTCACTCGTCACGGCTTCTAAGGAAGACCCATCAGACAATAAAGAGGGTGACAACAGATATTGAGAAGGAATACCATTTCAATACTGCCATAGCCGCGCTTATGGAACTTGTAAATGAGATATCAGCATTTCAACCTGAGGATGACAAAGGATTGGGCGTATTGAAGAATGCGATTGAAACAACACTTCTTCTCCTTTCTCCCTTCTCGCCCCATATCTCCGAGGAGCTATGGGAAGCTATAGGCAACTACCCTTCCATATCAGAGAATAAATGGCCTGAATGGGATGAAGAGATAGCAAGAGAGGTAGAGGTAGAACTCGTGATACAGATAAACGGCAAGGTAAGGTCAAAATTCATGATCCCCCAAGGTCTTGAAGAAGAAAATATAAAAGAGAAGGCTCTGAATGCTCCGAAAATAAGAAGTTCTATTGAAGGCAAGACAATCAAAAAGGTTTTGGTTGTTAAGGGCAGGCTCGTAAACATAGTAACGAGTAATGAATGACGACTAACAAGCAACGAGCTATGAACAAACCATATATCAGACGATTAATTATTTACTTGTCACTTGTCATT
>JAHFER010000258.1 GCA_023248365.1 Nitrospirota bacterium | reverse complement strand
TCCGGAATTTTATTTATATCTTTATTATTCTTGGCGCTGTCCTGATTCAAAAGATGGAGTTTATGGGTCAGCTTGAAAAGAGGCTCGGTGAAAATGGTGAGGCCATTATAACCGTTATAATAGCGACCATTATGGCTATTGTTGGATACTTATCATATAAGGCATCAGATAAAGAGGCGCTGAAATCTAATGAATTCAACTTTGTTCCTATAAAAGAGGTCGCTATACTTTTCGCAGGTATATTTGCAACAATGATTCCCACACTCGATTATCTTGAACAGAATGCCTCTCAGCTTGGTATTAATTCTTATGGTCAATTCTACTGGGGATCAGGCATCCTTTCAAGCGTCCTTGATAATGCACCAACATATCTGAATTTTTTAAGCGCCTCATTCGGACTGGCCGGAATGTCAGTTGATGCGGATATGGCAAAGTTCCTTGATCCAAATCATACGATAACTCTTTTAAGCGGAGCCTCTGTTTATACATGGAAATATATTCAGGCAATCTCTGTTGGCGCTGTCTTCTTCGGGGCAAACACCTACATTGGCAACGGCCCTAACTTCATGGTGAAGTCAATTGCGGATGTGGCCGGTGTGGATTGTCCGAGCTTCTTTGGATATGTGATAAAGTATTCATTGCCGGTATTGATACCCACGTTTGCTATAATCTGGTTACTGTTTTTCAGTTAGAGAGTTTCCTTTTCAACTCCTCTATCTTTGCAAGTGCCTGCAAGGGTGTCATGTTCATAATGTCCAATCCTTTAATTTCTTCTAAAACCGGATTTGGTTCGGAATCCCTGTTGAAAAGGTCTATCTGTGAAACAGGTTTCTTTGACTCTCTGCCTGTATGTGCCAGTCTGGGCGTACCAGAGCTGTCTAACTCCTCGTTCTCAAGGTTGTTCAGGACTTCTCTTGCCCTGCTGATAACCTCATGCGGCAGGCCTGCAAGCCTTGCCACCTGAACGCCATAGCTCTTATCAGCCATGCCAGGCATTACCTTTCTGAGGAATATCACTTCATCGTTCCATTCCCTCACTGCCATGTGGAAATTGAAAATCCCTTCTGTTGTCAGTGCGAGTTCAGTGAGTTCATTATAGTGAGTGGCGAACAGGGTCTTTGCCTTTATGTTTTTACTTATATATTCTGCTGACGCCCACGCTATGCTTATGCCGTCAAATGTGCTTGTGCCGCGTCCTATCTCATCAAGCAGGATTAGGCTTCTGGAGGTAGCATTTCTTAGTATATTTGCAGTCTCCTCCATCTCTACCATGAATGTGCTTCGTCCCTCAGCAAGATTGTCTGAGGCGCCTATACGCGTGAATATCCGGTCCACAATTCCAATGGATGCCTCTTTTGCAGGAACAAAGCAGCCGATCTGGGCCATCAACACAATGAGGGCAGCCTGCCGCATATAGGTTGATTTTCCTGCCATATTAGGCCCGGTTAAGATCATCAACTGGTTTTTCTCACAGTCCATGTCAATATCATTTGGAACAAATCTCTCTCCTGAATTTATCTGTTCTATCACAGGATGACGTCCGTCCCTTATAGTGATTCCAAGACTATCATTTATAACAGGCCGCACATAGTGATAAAGATGGGCAACCTCTGCAAGGGCGGCAATAACATCTATCAAAGCAACAGCCCTGGCGCTCTTCTGCACCCGCTCTACCTCTTGCGCAGCGGCCTCCCTTATCTCTTCAAATAGCTGATACTCAAGGGCCTTAATCTTCTCGTCAGCGCCAAGCACACGGTTTTCATATTCTTTCAGCTCAGGGGTAATAAATCTCTCGGCATTTACCAATGTCTGTTTTCTTGTATAATCGAGAGGTATGTTTTTCAGATTGGATTTTGTGATTTCAATGTAGAAGCCAAATACCCTGTTGTATCTTATCTTCAGCGATTCAATGCCTGTTCTCTGTTTTTCCTTAGCCTCAAGCCTTGCAATCCACCCTTTACCTTCCCTGCTAATCTCCCTGAGGTCATCAAGCTCCTTACTGTAACCGTCTTTTATGATTCCGCCGTCTGTGAGAGAGAGGGGAGGGGAGTCCACTATAGCATTGGAGATCAACTCCTGAAGGGTATCAAGGGTGTCTATATTTTCACAGGTATATTTTATAAGTGCATTTGAACATTCTGAAAGGAGTCTCTTTGTCTCAGGCATGTCTTGCAGGCACTGTTTCAGTGATAAAATATCCCGGGCATTTGCCGCCTTAAGGGTGATCCTGCTTATTATCCGTTCCATATCATGTATGTTGTCAAGGAGGTCTCTGAGTTTTGTTCTGAGTGTGAAATTATCCTTTAACTCTTCAACCGCATCCTGCCTTTTTATTATCTCATTAATATCAATCAGAGGATGGAGTATCCATATTTTAAGAAGCCTGCCGCCCATTGGTGTGATAGTCTTATCAAGCAGATGAAACAGAGTCCCTTTTTTCTGGCCGTCCTGAGAGGATCTTACGAGTTCGAGTGTTCTCTGTGCAATCTCATCCAGAGTCATATACTGCCCGCTGCGGTAGACCTTTACACTGTTTATATTTCTTAGAGAAGTCTTCTGTGTTGCAAACAGGTAATTCAGAAGTGCACCGGCCGCATTTACAGACGGCCCTTTGATATTAATCTTCACAAGCTCTGCTGTATTTTCTTTTACATGTTCAAGAAGCGTTCTGTATGACTTATCATAATCAAACATCTCAACAGGATATGGATTAATATAGTTTCTTCTTTCATTGGAATTATTTATAATTTGAGTTTTATCAGCGCCCTGCGGGATGATAATCTCTTTAGGTTCAATCCGGCTAAGCTCATCTCCAATTTGAGATGCAGGTAATTCTGCGATATAGAAGTCTCCGGTGGATACATCAACAAATGAGAGACCTGTAACTTTCTTATCCGGATAGACAGATGCGATAAAATTGTTTTCCTTTGAATCGAGAAGGTTTGCGTCAAGGACTGTGCCCGGTGTGATTATACGAATAACCTCCCGTTGTACAATACCTTTAGCCAGCGCCGGATCTTCTACCTGTTCACAAATAGCAACCCTGTAACCTTCTTTAATCAATTTTGGAAGATATGAATTAATCGCATGATATGGGATTCCGCACAATGGAACAGGATTTTCTGTGCGTTTATCCCGTGTAGTAAGGGCAATCTCAAGGACTTTTGAGGCCACCACAGCATCATCATAAAACATCTCATAGAAGTCGCCCATCCTGAAGAACAGTATGGCGTCTTTATGTTCTTTTTTTATATTGAGATACTGCCGGAGCAGCGGGGTCAGATTATCAGAGTCTGTCATGGTTGAATCATTTTAACCCAAATTGAGGAATTTTAAAACCAGGCAAAATCACCAGCC